>JAYUYY010000664.1:0-10550 GCA_043752225.1 Sandaracinaceae bacterium
CTTCCGGTGGTCACCACCTGCTCACCAGCGCTCACGCCCTTCTTCACTTCGATCTTGTCGCCGAGCGTTTGCCCCAGCGTAACGCGCCGCGTCTCGTACTCGTCCTCGTGCAGGCGCACGAACACGAGCTGCACGTCCTTCGCGCGCTGCACCGCCGCGCGCGGCACGATCACGCTCGGT
This sequence comes from Sandaracinaceae bacterium, assembly GCA_043752225.1. Classification (GTDB taxonomy): domain Bacteria; phylum Myxococcota_A; class Polyangia; order Polyangiales; family JAFGIB01; genus JAYUYY01. The sequence continues at coordinate 181 of JAYUYY010000664.1, forward strand.
CGTGCCGCGCTCACGGCGATCGTCGCTTGCCCGTACATGTTCGCGCGCAACGCGCCGGTCGGATTCACGAGCGGGACGCGCGCTCGTGCAGTGCGCGTGTGCGGATCGATCGTCGGCGCGATGTACGTCAGCGCTCCGTCGAACGTTTGATCCGTGAGCCCATCGATCGCCAGCACCACCGTTTGACCCATCGCCACCCGCGGCAGATCGCTGTCGCGGATCTCGAGCTCGGCCCACAGGGTGGTTGTGTCGACGATCTCGAACAGCACCTCGTCGGTGCTCACCAGCTGCCCGATCGTGGCAGCGCGCTGCGTCACGACACCTGCGAGCGGCGCGATCAATGTATAGCTCGCCCCCGTACCACCGCCCGCCGACTTGCCTAGAACCGAAAGTGAAGCCTCGAGTGCAGCAAAGTCAGAGCGCGCCGTTGCGAGCTCTTGCTCCGCCGCGAGCACGCTCTTGCGCGAGACGATGCCGTCCTGCTGAAGCGCGATTTGCCGCGCGCGGTTCTCTTCCGCGATCGCAACGCGCGCACGCGCGGCTTCGAAGCGCGAGCGGTCGGCGCCGATCTCCGGGCTGTCGATCACCGCGAGCGGCATGCCCTTGGTGACGAGCGCGCCGATGTCGACCTTGATCGCGCGCACGACGCCCGCCGAGCGAGCGTTCACACGCGCGAGCTTGGTCGCGTCGTACGTCAGCTTCGCCAGCGCGACGACACCGACACCATTGACTTCGCTAATCGCTGCAGCGGTCTCGATCCCCGCACGCGCCGCAGTCTCTTTCGTTTTGAATTTGATCTTCGTGCCATCCGCAGGCGCTTGGCCGCTCGCCTCGGGCACGCTCACGTCGACCGATGGCTTGCCACCGCGCTCGGGATGACAGATCGGGCACACCGACTCCGGGAAGCCGTGCTCTTCGCAGAAGTCACCCTTCGCGCGAAACACCGGGATCAGCGCGGGGTTGTGCTTGGTGCACAGCGCTTCGAGCACGCCGTGCTCCGTGCACATCGCCCCGGCCGCCGGCGCGTCGTGTGACTTCGTCTCCGGCGCGCTCGGCGGGGCGGCCTGCTCGGACTTGCAGCCAGTGCAGGCCGCAAGCCCCATGAGCAGAATTAAGGCGATGCGCTTCATGTCATTTACCTGCAGGCGGTCGAACGATCTTCAGATCGGGATTGCACTTGAGGCACTGCGATTCGGGCAGACCGTGCTCGGCGCACCAATCGCCGGTCGCCTTGAACGCTGCGATCAATGACGAGTTGCAGCGCGTGCACATCGACTCAGCAACGGCATGCTCGGCGCACCAATCGTCATGCGATCCCGGGGCGGCTCCCGCGGGTGCATGCCCGGCGTGGTCGGTGTGCTCGGCAGCAGGTGCAGCCTTGGTGGCTGCCCCATCGGAGCAGGCCATCGAGGCAAGAGTCGCGATCAAGAGAATCCATGCTGGAAGCTTCATGTGCTTCCTCCTTTCAAAAACGTTGGAGAGCTCGCCCCTCGACTCGCGAGGGGCGGTGGGACATGCGTCAGTGCGCGCGCGATGCGCGTGCTCGCGCGCCTACGTGCTCGTGCGCTTCGACCGCAGCGGCACGAACGTGCGCCGAGTCGCAGGCAGCTAACGCAAATGCAGCGGACGGACTACGCCCGCGCAGAGCGCTTTAAGCTCGCGGCGGGTGGAACACGTCGCCATGAAAGCCCTGAGGCGCGCGCGTCGATTCGATGAACCCAAAAACCCGTATCTGCTCTGCGGCAGCGAGCACGGGTAGCGCTGCCTGAATCGGCGCGCTCACGGTCTTCGCACACGCGCCGTAGCTGCAGTCCGGCGGGCAATGACCTTGATCATCGGCGCCCTCGCACGGCTCGTTGCAGCAATCGCGCTCGTCGGCATACAGCTCGCAAACCGATGCCGGGATGTCCGAGAGCAAGAGCGCAAACGCGGCGGCCACGAACAGACGCAGCCATGCGCCGTATTTCGAAGCGCTGTACCTCGATTCTGCTCGCGCGCCGCGTTGCTGCGAATTCATGCGTGGCCACGATAGCAACCGCGGTCCGCGCGAAGCAAGCGACTGGCAATTCGCTCAGCCCGGATAGCTCAGCCCGGATAGCTCAGCCCGGCTTGCTCAAACCCGCATACAGCTCGGGGCGGCGATCCTTCACGAGCCCCATCCAGTCGCGCTCCTGATTCCACGCCGCGAGATCGATCGTGGTCAGCGTAAAGCCGGTCATATCGTGCAGATCGGCGAGGATTTCACCGCGGCCGTCCGCGATGAAGCTGGTGCCGTAGTAGCGCTGGCCACCTTCGCTGCCGACGCGGTTGCTCGCGGCAAGAGGGATCGTGTTCGCCACGGCATGACCGAGCATCACGCGCCGCCACGCGCCGGAGGTATCGACCTGCGGGCGCAAGGGCTCCGTCCCGATCGCGCTTGGATAGAGCAACAGCTCCGCGCCCAGCAACGTCATCGCGCGCGCACACTCTGGGAACCATTGATCCCAACAGATGCCGACGCCAATGCGCCCAAAACGCGTATCGAACGCCATGAAGCCGGTGTCACCGGGCGCGAAGAAATGCTTCTCCTCGTAGCCCGCGCCATCCGGAATATGGCTCTTGCGGTAGTGGCCGAGCACCGCGCCGTCGGCGTCGATCATCGCGACGCTGTTGTAAAACTTGCCGGTCTCGACATCGCGCTCGAAGTAGCTGATCGGCGCGACCACGCCATGCGTTCGGCACAAGAGCTGGAACGCGTGGATCACGCGGCTGCGATCGCGCGGCTCGGCCAGCCCGAAGTCTTCATCGCGGATCTCGCGCGGAAAATATTCGGAAGCGAACAGCTCCGGCAGCAGCACGATCTGCGCGCCCGCCAGCGCAGCTTGACCGAGCAGCTCGCCGGCGCGGCCGATGTTGTCATCGACGCGCGCGCTCATCGCCATCTGCACGACGGCAACCTGAACCGGTGCGCGAATGTTGGCTTCAGTCATCGCGAATGGGCTCCCAGCTCGCCCAAAAGTGCAGGGACTTGCCGCGTCATGCAATGAAACGTGCCGCCGCCCTCGAGAAAGGCGCGCGCCGAGCTCGCGATCACGGTGTGCTTGGGGAAAACCTGGGCCAGCGCAGCCCGGGCCCGCTCGTCGTCTTCGGTGCCGAACGCCGGCATCACGACCACGGCGTTGCCGAGATAGAAGTTGCAGTAGCTCGCCGCGATGATCGAGCCATCGGTGCCCTCCACGCGACCCACCGAAGGAATGGTGTGCAGCGTGAGCGGGTTGCCGTGCGCGTCGCGCATCGCGCGCAGGTCCTTCTCGATCGTCTCGAGCACCTCGGCGTTCGGGTCGTCGTCGCGCAGCGAGCGCATGTGCACGACCGCGCCGGGGCCGACGAAGCGCGCGATGTTGTCGACGTGACCGTCGGTGTGATCGCCCGCGAGGCCCTCGCCGAGCCACAGCACTTTGGTCGCACCGAAGGCTTCCATCAGTATGCGCTCGGCGCGCGCGCGCGACGCAGGGGTCGCGTCGGTGCCGCGGTTTTCGTTGAGCAGGCAGCTCTCGGTCGTCAGGCACAAGCCCTCACCGTCGAGCTCGATCGCGCCTCCCTCGAGAATCAAACTATAAGGTTTGCAAGGAACCTTATACACATTGGAGAGCCGCTCCGCGAGGCTGTCGTCCGTGGGGTATTCGTACTTCGCGCCCCAGCCGTTGAACTTGAAGCGGACTGCAGATGGCTTGCCGCCTTGATCGACGAAGATCGGGCTCGTGTCGCGCAGCCAGACATCGCCGTACGGGATGCGGCGAAAATGCACGCGTTCGCCGAACGCCGCGAGCTCTCGACGCGCTTCGAGCTCGCCGGCGCTGTCCGCGACCAGCAAGTCGATCGACTCCGAGCGCGGCTCCGAGAGCAGCGCGCTGCAGAAGCCGACGAACTCGCGCTGTGCGGCGCGCAGATGCACGCCCCAAGCGTATTCGTGCGCCGGCCACGCCGTCAGGCACGCCACGTTCGGCGACCATTCGGGGATGGCGCGCAGCTCTTTGACGTCGTTGCTAGAGCTCGTCATCTCGCGGCGCTTCTTGTCACGCGCACACCCGGTCGTAAAGCGCTTTCAGAGCGCGAAGACCGCCGCATCGCCGTGCTTCTTGCGCATGGCCGACACATGATCGAGCACCGCGCGCCTGCGCTCGGCAAGCCCTTGCAGCAGCGAGTCGCTGAGCAGAGGTGCGAGCGGATCGCGCTCGAGGCGCGCGTGGAACGCAGAGATATCGAGCGCTTCGAGCGCGTCGATCGTGCTCTTGCGAAAGCGCTGGCAGGGAAAGAACCGTTGGTCGGGCAGGCTTCGCCGATGCGGCCCGACCGAGAACCCCGCCGCGTTATCGAGGAAGATCAGCGGCCCGCCCTTGCCGAGCGTGAGCACGTTGCCGTTGCCCCCGCCAAAGCGATCGATATTCAACGTGAGGTAATCGAGCACGAGCATGTCGGACAGCGCGCCCGCCAAGTCGCTGCGGCTCGGCTCGGGCGTGCGCGCGTAATACACGGGCGCGCCTTTGCCCTTGGCGGCGAGCTGTCGATTGCGCTCGAGCGCTGAGACGTACTCCGAAGCGCGTTGAAACGGCGTGACCGTGTACGGCGCGAGCGGCTCGATCCGAATCCAGTTCTCCCAACCCGGCGGCGTCACCGCGGGCGTGAGCGGCGCATCGAGCCACGCGATCAGCGCGCCGCGCACCGTGCCGTCCTTCGCAACGATCACCTCCGGTACACGCTCATCGTCTTTGGCCGCCGCGAGCAGCGGGCTCCACGGCAAACGCCGGCTCACGATCGCCGGCACGCGCCCGATACCGAGCGCGCGATCTAAGTAATAGGTCACGATCTCCGCAAACCAGATCGTGCCGGAGAAAGTCTGCTCGGGTTTGAAGTAGCCCGCGCCTTCTTCGAAGCTGAGCTTGAACGCGAGGCTGCGGCCGCCCTTACCCTTCTTGATGCCGCGCACCTCGGCGTGTCGCAGCCGGTCGAGCACCGCGTCTTCGGGCTCGCCGAGAAACGAGCTCGTCACCGGAGTCACGTCAATGACACGCGCTGCGGCGGGCGCTGCCGTATCGACGCTCGTGACCGCTGTAAGCGTGCGCAAGCTCGGGTCTGCCGCCGAAGCGACCGGCTCGACCTTCGCACGCTCGTTCGGGCTCGATGAGCTCGTGCACGCAAAGGCACACACCCCAACGCAGAGTTGGACGCACAACGCGATGCGCGGTCGCGATCGCCACAACCCGCTTTGGCCCATCACCCACCCGGCTTAACCCGGATCCACCTGCGCGGGCTATTTACGCGCAAACCCTGATGTCCCAAGCCAGATGACACCTATGATTTGCCGGGCCATTTTTGTCTCTTTGCACGCCGTCTACGGTTTTGAAGGACGTACAAAACACGGGTTTTTGCCGGGAAACACGGCCTCGCGTTTCGCCCCAAACGATGGGAGCTTTCCGGCACAGCGGCACAGAGTAGGGTGAAGTCTGTTCACGCTGATCTCCTACAAGCAGGCAGCCATGGACCCACGTACCCTCGAGTTGCTCAGAGCGCTCCAAGCCGATGATCGCGACGCAGCCTCCCTCGAGCGCATCTGCGAACAGTTCCGCGAACAACGCCGCGCACTGAGCGCCAAAGACGATCGCGCGACGATCGACGAGCTGTGCGAGCTGCTCGAAGCCTGGGCGGAGACCGCGACCGCGGATCTCGCCTCGATCGCGCTGCAGGAAACCGCGCTCTCTATAGAGGAGGACCTCGAGCAACCCGCGCGTGCGATCGCGGTACTCGAGCGAGTGCTCGATCTCGAGCCGAGCACCGATGCGCTCGCGCAGCTCGCGCGGCTCTACACGCAGCGCAACGGCGAAGGCGACCGCGCGCAAGCCGCGGAGCTCTACTCCGCGCTCGGCGAGACGCTCGGCGAAGAAGGTCGGCCGTGGCTCGAGCGCGCGCTCAACCTCGTGCCCACGCATGAAAGCGCGCTCGAAGCGCTCGAAGCGCTCGTACCCGAAGCCGAGCGCGCACAGGTGTTGCGCGAACGCTACGTCGCCTATCTCGAAAAGGGCGGCGACAGCAAAGTCGACGAAGGCCAAGAGACCAACAAAGCCGGCGAGCGCCGCCGGCTCGAGCTCTCGCGCGCGTATGCCGCGGAGGGCGCGTACCGCGATGCGTTGGTGTTCATCTCTCCGCTCGCAGAGCGCGGCCACTCCGAAGCGGGCCGTTTGAAGGAGGCGTATCTCGCAAACCTCGAAGGCGCGGTCGCACCGACCAAGCGCGGCGCAAAGGCCGACTCGCTGCCACCGCCGCGTCACGTGCGCCCCGCGCGCAGCGGCGGAACGATGGTCGGCTTCCGGCTCGACGAGTACCACGACGCGTTGCGCCAAGAGCAGGACGGGCCAGGCGATCCGCAGGAAGCACAGCCCGGCGTCGACAACGCGAGCGGCTTGCAAGCCAAGGTCGAGAACCAACCTCAGCCGCAAGCTCAAGCCACTTCAAAGCGCACAAGCGCACCCGCCGAGAAGCCCGCGATGCTGAAGACTCAGCTCGGCCTCGGCATGCCGGTCGCGACTGCGAGCGAAGCTGCGGCAAAGCCTTCTGCGAGCGATGAGCCAAGCGAAGATTCGGTCGTGCGCGCGATGCCGCGAGCGGCGAGCGAGCTCTCGCACAGCGCCGTGACCTCGAACGGCGATGTGGCTGCCGCAACGCCCACAACGGAGAGTGAGCCCGCGCCTGCGCGCCGCTCCTTGCCGCCGCCGAACCCCGAAATCGTGCGCGCGTCGAGCCCAGCTTCGACTTCGTCGGCGGGCTCGCAACCCGCCGCTCAACCTGCAGTCCGTCGCAGCTCGGCAGGGCAAGCGGTCGCCGCATCGCGGCCGGACACGCGAATCTCATCCCCGCGACCGCAGCTGCACTTGGCGCCGATCAGCGCGCCGGCTGCGCGTGCTGCATCGGCGATCCCAGCGCCGGTGTTCGCGCCGATCCCCGCGACCTTGCCGATGGCGGCTAGCTTGCCGATGGCCGCGACCGAGCTCGCGCCGGCGCAGCCGATGGCCGGCGCCGAACCGGAGTCGTTCGCCTCCGCGCCCTCGAGCCTCGACAACGAGTTGCCGAGCGCGCGCAAGGGCTCGCCGCGTGCGAAGTGGCCATTCGCGGTCGGCGGGGCCGCGATCATCGCTGCCGCTGCGTGGGCGATGATGGGCGGCAAGCCCGAGAAGCCTGAGGTCGCGAGCGCGCCGGTCGCGCCAGTCGCCGCCGAGCCGGCAAAGCCGATCGAAGCCGCACCGCCGCCTCCGAGCGTTGCGACCACGACCACCACGCTCACGGCAGGTGCTCCGGTTGCAGCAGGTGCTCCGGTTGTGGCAGGTGCTGCGCCGGCTGCTGGAACGCCGACTGCGACCGAAGCCGCGACCGCAGTGCCCGCGCCGGTAGTCGCGGCACCGAAGCCCGAAGCCAAGACCGTCAACGGAACCGTCAAGCCGATCGCGCGCGACGTCCGCGTCAAGGGCGGCAAGATCAGCTCGACCCAGGTGCTCGCTTCATTCGAAGGCAGCCTGACGAAAATTAATCACTGCTACGAAGAAGCGCTCGAGGACAACCCGAAGGTCGACGGCCGCGCAACGCTCACGTTCTCGATCGTCAAGACCGGCAAGCTGTCGGCGCCCAAGCTCACCAAGAGCACGCTCAAGAACGCGAAGCTCGAGCGCTGCACGCTCGACGCCGTGCGCAACGAGCGTTTCTCGAAAGTGAAGAAGACCGCGCGCGTCTCGCTGCCGCTCGCGTTCACGCGCTGATCACGCGCTGAGCCGTTCACGGGCTGAGCCGTTCACGCGCTGAGCCGTTCACGCGATAAAGCGGTCACCGCTCACCGTACGATCGGCGGCTTCTCGTCCTGTGCGTCTTGCGCGTCCTGCACGTCCTGCGCTGCTTGCACGTCTTGCATCGCTGGCGGCAAATTCAGGCTTCGCGGTCGCACCAACGATGCGATCACGGACGCGCCGAGCAAGCCCGCGATCACCGCGAGCGAGGCTGCAGGCGTGATCTTCAGCACGTCCACGATCACCATTTTGATGCCGACGAACACCAGCACCGCCGAAAGGCCCACCTTCAAGAAGTGGAAGCGGTCGAGCATCCCGGCGACCATGAAGAACATCGATCGCAAACCCAAGATCGCGAAGATGTTCGACGTGAATATGATGAACGGGTCGGTCGTGATCGCGAAGATCGCCGGGATCGAGTCGAGCGCGAACACCACGTCGCTGAGCTCGACCAAGACCAGCGCCGTGAACAGCGGCGTCGCGAGCCATTTCGCGTTCTCGCGCACGAAGAAGTGCTTGCCGTGCAGCTTTGGCGTCGAGGGCAACACGCGCTGTACGAAGCGCACGATCATGCTGTTGTCGGGTTGCTCGTCTTCATTCTTGTACCAAGACCAAAACAGCTTGGCCCCGGTGACGATCAAGAACGCGCCGAACACGTACATCAACCAGTGGAAGCGCGTGATCATCGCCACGCCGAGCCAGATCATCAGCCCGCGCAGCACCACCGCCGTCAGAATGCCCCAGAAGAGCACGCGATGTTGGTGGAGCGCGGGGATCCCCAACGCCGAGAAGATCACGATAAAGACGAAGATGTTGTCGACCGAGAGCGACATCTCGATGAGATAGCCGCTCAAGAATTCCATCCCCGCTACCGAGCCTTGCGTCTTCCAGACGAAGCCGCAGAACAGCATCGAGAGCGTTGCCCAGACCGCGCTCCACGTGGCGGCCTCGCGAAAGCCGACGATATGGGACTTGCGGTGAAAAACGCCGAGATCGAGCGCCAGCATCACTACGACCACGGCGGCGAAGATGCCCCACAAAAGCGGTGAGTCGATGGCTGTCGTCATACGCGTGTGCTTTCTAAAAGACGCCGCGATCGGCGTCACCCCGTGTACGGGCAGGCGCTCGATTCGGCCATAAGAAAGATACGCTCTAATGGTTCGCTAAAGACGAACTATGCTCCGGCGGGTGGAATGGCTGAACTACCATCACCTGCTGTATTTCTGGGTCGTCGCGCGTGAAGGCGGGCTCACGCAGGCCAGCAAAGTGCTGCGGCTCGCGCCGCCGACGCTGAGCGCTCAAGTGCGCGCGCTCGAGGAGCGTTTGGGCGAGAAGCTGTTCGCGCGCGTCGGCCGCAAGCTCGTGCTCACCGATGTCGGCCGCGTCGTCTACGGCTACGCCGACGAGATCTTCGGCATCGGCCGCGAGTTACTCGACGCCGTAAAGCAACAGCACAGCGGTCGCCCGCTCAAGCTGCTCGTCGGCGTCACCGATGCGGTGCCCAAGCTGCTCGTGCGGCGCTTGCTCGAGCCCGTGCTCTCGATGCGCGAACCCGTGCATTTGGTCTGCAACGAAGCCACCAACGAACGGTTGCTCGCCGATCTCTCGATGCACGCGCTCGATCTTGTGATCGCGGATGCGCCGGTCCCGCCGGGCAGCGCGGTGCGCGCGTTCAACCATTTCCTCGGCGAATCGAGCGTCAGCTTCTTCGCGACACCGAAGATCGCAAAGCGCCTCAAGCGCGGCTTCCCGCGCAGCTTGAACGGCGCGCGCGCGCTCCTGCCGATCTCCGGCTCACCGATGCGCCGCGCGCTCGATCACTGGCTCAGCTCCGTGGAAGTGCACCTCGATGTCGCGGTCGAGCTGCAAGACAGCGCTTTGCTCGAGGTGTTCGGTGCCGAAGGCCTCGGCATCTTTCCGGCATCGACCGCGCTGCGCAAAGACATCGAGCGCCAGTACGAGGTCGCCTTGATCGGCACCGCTGAGTCCGTGCGCGAACGCTTCTATGCGATCTCGATCGACCGCCGGCTCAAACACCCCGCCGTGCTCGCGCTCACCAAAGCCGCTCGCCACGAGCTTTTCGGCGAGAGTTGAGCGCGTGGTACACAAACGCCTTCAAAGGGGACCGCTATGACCACGACGATTTCGGGCTGGACCACGCTCGCAGAAGATCCGCCGGTGCTCGTGCAGGAGTACGTCTTCGGTAAGGCGAACAAAGCCAACACGGTCGCCATCGGCTTGCACGGCGGCGGATGGCTGATCGTCAGCCCGCCACCGAAGATGACGGCCGCCGAGGCGCAGGCCTTTTCGTCCAAGGGGCCGGTCGTAGCGCTGCTCGCAAACAACGGCGTGCATCACTTGGGGCTCGGCCCCTGTCGCGCGCTGTTTCCGCAGGCGATCTCGTACGCGACACCGGTCTGCGCTGCGCGCATCCGCAAGAAGGGCAAAGACGCGGGCGAGCTCAAGTCGATCGACGCGCTCCAGCCTTTGCTCGGCGACAAGATCGCGGTGCTCGCGGTCGACGGATCCAAGATTGGCGACGTGGTCGTGCGCGTGAAAACC
>JAYUYY010000665.1:0-10540 GCA_043752225.1 Sandaracinaceae bacterium
TCGGCGGGCTGCGACTCGGACGCGGAGGTGACCACGGGTGTCAAGCTGACCGTGCGCTACGTCGAGACGCCGGTGCGTTTGCGCGTGACGGGCACCGCCGATGGCGCCCGCAGCTTTGGACCTACGGTGCTGCCGGAACCGATCCGGCCGCTTGCAGCACGTGAAGAGTCGCTGCTCGTGGAAGTCCCGGACGCGCTCGATGGCGTCACGCTTACGCTCCAGGTCAACGGCATCGACGCGAACGAACGCTTGAGCATGAGCGGCGCGAAGCAAGTCGTTATCGCGCGTGATCAGATCGTCGGCGTCGTGGTGCAGCTCGAAGCCGTGGCCCGCTGCGCGACCGGCGAGCTTCCTGCCGCGGACGGTGGCTGCGGAGCCACCCAGCCGCCACCCGATTCGGGCGTGACCGACGCGAGCTGCGAAGGCTTGGCTTGCGGCGGCGGCGGCGGAGCTGGCGGCTCGCTTGGGACCCCCGACGCCGGCTGCATCGGCGAATGCGCGGACGCCGCTTTGCCAGTGGGCGTGTGCGGCGACTCGATCTGCGATCGTGCGGGCGGCGAGAGCCCGTGCAGCTGCGCACAAGACTGCGGCGAAGAGCGCTGCGGTAACGGGCGCTGCTGCCGCGAAAGCGAAGACGCCGACAACTGTGCGCTCGACTGCGTGCCGCACTGCGGCGACCAGATCTGCGAAGGCGGCGAGACCAAATGCTCATGCGCGGAGGACTGCGGTGCCTCGGAGTGCGGCGACGGCGTGTGCTGCGCGCCGGCGGGCGAGGACAGCTGCGGATGTGCCGCGGATTGCGGGAGCCCCGAATGCGGTGACGGTGTGTGTTGCCCAGGCGGTGGCGAAGACTCGTGCAGCTGCGGCCTCGATTGCGGTGGCTCGAGCTGTGGCGACGGCGTGTGTTGCCCGGGTGCGGGTGAGAACGCATGCAGCTGCGATGACGATTGCCCCGCGTCGACGTGCGGCGATCGCATCTGTTGCGCTGCGAGCGGTGAGAGCGCGCTGACCTGCGCGGTCGACTGCGTGCCGGTGTGCGGCGACGGCGTGTGCACGTCCGACGAAGACGCGTGCCGGTGTGCACAAGACTGCGGTCAGACCGGCGTTTGCGGCGACGGGTATTGCTGTCCTCAGGCCGGCGAGACCGAGTGCTCGTGCGGCTCGGATTGCGGTGCGCCGAGCTGCGGCGACGGCATCTGTTGCGCGAGTGGCGGCGAGAGCTCGTGCAGCTGTCCTGCGGATTGCGGCGCAGGGGCGTGCGGCGATGGCATGTGCTGCCGCGCGGACGGCGAAAATACCTGCAGCTGCGACGAGGATTGCGGTAGCGACTTTTGCGGCAACGGTTTGTGCTGCGACACCGGCGGCGAGCAATCCTGCAACTGCTCAGCGGATTGCGGCGCGCAGCTCTGCGGCGATGGCGTGTGCTGTCCGGCTCAGCTCGAGAACGCGTGCAGCTGCGATGACGATTGCGGCGCCGAGCAGTGCGGCGACGGCGTGTGCTGCGCCGGCGAAGACACCTGCGGCTGTCCACAGGATTGCGGAGCTGAGAGCTGTGGTGACGGCGTGTGTTGTGCAGCCGCTTCCGAGGACGCAGGGACATGCTCGGACGATTGCGATCCGGTGTGCGGCGACAACGTGTGCTCTGCGAGCGAGTCTGCCTGCGATTGCGCCGAAGACTGCGGCGCGCCGGCGTGCGGCGATGGCAATTGCTGTGCGGCTGCTGGCGAGGACACGTGCTCGTGCAGCTCCGACTGCGGCGCGCAGCTATGCGGCGATGGCGTGTGCTGCGCAGCCGCGGACGAGGATACTTGCGCGTGCCCCAGCGATTGCGAGCAGGCGGATTGTGCGAGCTGCGCGACCGGGTGCTGTAGCGAGCTCTGCTCGAACGAAGGCTGCGCGGAGACGTGCAACGGTTGCGCGTGCGACATCGACTGCGCTCATACAGAAGGCACGTGCGCGGTCGATTGCAACGCGGGCAGCGACTGCGACGTGATGTGTGAGCACGTTGCGGCCTGCGACGCGACTTGCACGGATGCGGACTGCGCGATCGACTGCAGCCACAGCACTGCGTGCAACGTGGCCTGCGAAGGCGACTCCGACTGCACGATCAACTGCGCGCGCTCCGAGGATTGCGATGGCATCGCGTGCCGCGACGGAGCTCGCTGCGTGCTCGAGTGCAGCGGCGATGGCCCGTGCGACTTCTCGGAATGCACCGGAGGCACGGGGGCGATGAGCTGCCCGGGACACGCGATCGCGTGCAATACCGACTGCCCCGTGGCCGCCCTCAGCAGTGAAGGCTGATGCAGAGACGCGTAGAACGCGCTCTAAAACGCCTCAGCGGAGGCGCTGGTGTGGCGTCGTGCCGCGAGGAACCGCCGATCGAGCGTCGTCAGCTCGCGATTGTCGTGGCACCACGCTTGCAGTCCATTTGCGGCGAACGACCCGAATGGGTCAGGTCCAAATGTTACGCAATCTTGGAAGGAACCCGATGATGGAACCTCGCTTCATTCAAAAACACTTGTTGTGGATCGCGCTTGGCTTGCTTGCGCTTACCAGCGCGTGTGGATCGTCGATGACGACCTCAGAGCCGGCGCGTGCTCGAGGCTTGATCGATCTCAACGCGCGCATGCCTGTCGGCGAAAGCCCGTACGGGATCGCGTACGGCGCGCCGACGCAAGCGCGCGGGCTCTCCGAAGCCCCGAACATCGATGCGTACCTGAAGCCCGAATACGCGAGCAAGCAGCGCGCAGGCGACCTGGTCGCGACGCGCTCTCCACGTGTAGCGAAGCGAACGATCGTGACCCCTCGCGCCGTTGCACCCGCGCCGGTCGCGCTCGCGCCTGAAGCGCCCATTCTCAACGCTCCTTCCGCAGAGCCGGTCTTGATCGCCAGCGCGCAACCGAGCTCGTCATCCGATGCATCGGGTTACGCTGCGCGCGAGCAAAAGCAGGCCAAGGGGGTCGAAAAGTTCGTTGGCGGTGACGCTATCGTCATCACCGGCGGCGCTATTCTTCTTATCCTGCTGATCGTCTTGCTCATCTTGCTGCTTCGGTGATCCCCGCATGCGCTCTTGGCCTTTCATCGCTTTGCTTGTGCTGACTTCGAGCGCCTGTTCGCCGATCTATACCGGACGCAGCGAAACGCTGCGTCCGGATGCCTTTAGAACCGAGGTCGGTTGGACTGCCGTGCAAGGCGTGCCCGAGCTGAAGCAGAAGTCCGAGATCGATTGCGGACCGGTCGCGCTCGCGATGGTCGCGCAGTACTGGGAAGGGTCGAGTGGGTCGAGCGCCGCGACGGAGACCGCGCAGCGCGCGTCGGCAGGCGAGCTGCGCGATCAGGCGCGCGCGCGCGGCTACTCGGCGTTCTTGGTTGTCGGCACGCTGAACGACATCGAGCGCGAGCTCAGCGAGCAACGGCCGATGATCGTCGGCATGGCCAAGCCGACGACCGAGGGCGCGCTTGGTCACTACGAAGTGGTGGTGGGAATGCATCGCGATCGACAACTGATCGCAACGCTCGATCCGGCGCTCGGGCGACGCCAATACACGTTCGACAACTTCCTGCGCGAGTGGATCGGCGCCGGCCGCCCGCTGCTCGTGTTGCTCGGGCCGCCTCGCAAGGAAGGTGAAGAGGGGCCCGATCGCGCGTTGCCCGTGGAGGAGCTACAGGCGTCGAAGGGACCGCGGTAGACGCTCATTTGGATCGCCCCACGGCACCGAGGCGCGCGGCACGCGCAGCGCAAAGCCCACCGCGGGCATCTCGCAGCGGCGCAAACCGGAAGGCTCGGCGCACAGCAGCACGATCGAGGGATCGTCGAGCGAGCGATCGGAGCGCAAACGAAAGCGCTTCGGATCGCCCGCTTTGACGGCGAGAATCTCCACGCTGAGCCCGCGCAGCTCGAAGCGGTCGCCGACGTGAAACGGTGCGGTTTCAGGGCGATGCAGCGCGCCGGCGAACGCGCGATCTCCGCGGCTCGCCAGCACTTGCACGTCGAGCGTCCGGTCGTCGATCCGCACGAGGTCGTGCGGCAAGCTCGCGCCGCTGAGCAGACGGTAGGTCGGGATCAGGGGCAAGCCGTGCTCGGCGCGTACCCACGGCACGTGCACGCCGGTGGTGAAGTCCGATGCGCTCAGCACCCAAACCTCGGTGCGCGGCGTCATGTTCTTAGGAATGTCGGCGGTCAGCGCCCAATGGTTGGCGGCTCGCGCCCGCACGCCGAGCCCGACCGCTTCCGTATACGCGCGTTGCGCCGGCAAGAACGCGTGCAGAGCGCAAGTGGGGAGCAGAGCTAGCAAAGCGAGCGCGCGCATGCCGCGGGGTAGGGTGGCGGAGCGCAGCGCGTCGTAGCCGTACACGAGGAGCGCGGCGATCAGCACGGCGATGCCGAGCGCCGCGCCGCAGGTGAGCCGTGAGCCGGGCAAGGCGCCGGCGCTCGGCAGGAGCGAAAGCGCGGATCCAAGCACGAGCCAGCGCAACGCGGAGAGCTCGGGCGCTCGGCGCGCGAGCATGCGGACGCTTAGCGCGACGCTCGCGAGGATTGGGAGCGCGAGCATGCCCGCGACGGTTCGATAGTCGGGAAGCGCGAGCCAGCCCGCAGGATCGATCCAGCGCCGGTCGAGAAACAGCTCGCGCATAGGAATGCCCGAGTCGACGTAGCGCGCGGGAATGCCGAAGGTGAGATCGATGCACAGGCTCGGCAGGCGCATGACGGCCGCGCGCGCGAAGCGCAGTGGATCATGCAGCGGGCTGATGTAAAAGCCGGAGTACGCGACGCCGTAGTCGAGCGCAGCTCCAGCCATCGCGACGATCGCCGCGAGCGCGAGCACCGTGCCGAGCGCGCGCGTGGAGCTCTCGGCACGCTCGCTTTGGGCGCGCTGCATCAGCTCGTACGCGACGACGTAGCCGAGGACGAAGTAGCCGTACTCGCCCGAGACGAACGTGAGCAGCAGCAGCGCCAGCGGCGTCCGCAGCGTGGCGAGCGACGCGTGAGACTGCTCGCGCGCACGCACATAGCTCGCGAGCGCAAGCCACGCGAGCGCGGTCGAGATCAGCGTGCTGCGGTTCGCGAGCCAGCCGGTGGGCGCGGCATGCGATTCGTCGAGCGCGTACAGCAAGCATGCGACGCCGGCGACGCGCGCGGGCAAGACGCGCTTGAGCAGGCGCCAGGCGAGCCATGCGCAGAGCACGAAGCTCACGAGCGAGACTGCGTGCCGCGCGGTGCTCGAAAGGCTCAGCGCGTGCTCGAGCGAAACCAGCGCGCTCGCGAACGGGCGCAGCATCCCGACGCGGTGCTGCGGGTGCGTCCACCACGGGTGATAGCCGGCGTCCACGAGCGCGCGCGCTTCCGCGGCATTGCGTCCGCTGAACCAATAGAGGTCGAACGGCGAGCGCTCGATCGGGAACGTTCCGTCCAGCATCGCGAGCTGCACGAAGTCGTCGTCGAGCAAGCCCGCCGAGAGCGAAGGGCTGCGCAGCGCCGCGACCAACAGCAGCGCGAGCAGAGCCAACCACGCCGCAAGGCCCGAGGAACCTCGCGCGGGAGGCTGCATCACGGAGCCTCCGTTACAGGCGCATCGTGATCACGGCGTCGCGGCGCAGGCCTTTGAGGAACAGCTCCTCTTGGCGCTGCATCGCGCGATCGAGCAGCTCGCGATGGATTTCGGCGCGCTGCGCTTCGTAGGCCGGGACGGCATCACTGCCGGCTTGACGCTCGCGCACGAGGAAGATGTGCACGCCCGAGGGGCCGCGCACCGGTGCGCCGATCTCGCCGACGTTGATCTCGAGCAACGCCTCTTCGAGCACGTTGGGCAGGTCGCCTTGATCGAGCCAGCCGAGCTCGCCGCCGCCGTGCTGCGTCGCGGCCGCGTCGAACGTCTCGGGCTTCAAGCTCGTGCGCAGCGCCTCGGCCTCCTTGAGCACGCGTGCGACCTCGGTCGCGGACGCGGTTTCGGGCAGGGCAAGGAAGACGTGTGCGGCGCGAAAGCGTTGCGAGCGGCGCAGCTTGCGGACGCGATCCTCGTACGTGTCGCGGACGCTGTCCTCGGAGATGTTCACGCGCGCGCGCACGCGCTGATTGACGACCTTGAGCCGCAAGAGCTGCTTGCGCACGTCTTCGCGGTATTGCTTGTCGGTGAAGCCTTGCGCGCGAACGGCCTCCCAGAACTTCGCCTCGTCGAGCCCGCTCTGGCGGCGCACGTTCTCGATCGCTTGGTCGACCTCGAGGCTCGAGGTCGTGATCAGCATCTTGCGCGCGCTCTGCTCGATCAGCTCTTCGTCGATTAGCTGCTGCGCGAGCTGGTCGTAGAGCGCTTTGATGCGCGTCTTGACCTCGCCTTCGTTGCTCGTGCCGCGCAGCGCGTGCTCGAGATACGGAGCGGCGCGACGTCGCAGGTCCGAGAGCAACACCGCTTGATCGTTGACGACCGCGACCACGCGCTCGATCGGCTCCGCGTGAGCGGGCGCAGGTGCGAACGCGATCGAAAGAACGAAAGGCGCAGCGAGCGCGCAGAGCCGCGCCAGCGTGGAGGCGTTGCAGCTCACGGCGTGCCTGCGGCAGGACCCGTGGCAGGCGGAGCGGCGGGGCGCTTGGTTGCGCGCGGGAGGACCGGCACGCGTTCGCTCGGGCCTTCTTCGTTCGCGGCGGGCGACGAGAGGTCGACCTTCACCTGCGCGAGCACGTCGAGGTTTTCCTTAACCTGGGCCTTGCTGCGCAGGTCGGCGACGAACGCCTCGATCGCTGCTTCGCGCTTCTGGCGCCACAAGCGGTTTTGGATCAAGCGCCGCGCGTCATCGAGGCCGCGCGCGAGCGCGGGGCGTTCACCGGTGCGCTTGATCACGTGGAAGCCTTGCTCGCTCTCGACGACCGTCGGAAAAAGGTCGCCGTTCTTCGCCAGCGTCCACACCGCTTCGCGCACGGCCTTCGGCGGCGCGACTTCGCCTTCTTCGGGCGCGAGCGAGAAGAAGCGCAAGTCGCCTTGGCGCTCTTTGGTCTCGGTATCGCTGTTCTGCTCGGTCGCGAGCTTGCGGAAGAGCTCCATGTCATCGGCCTTGCCGGCCTTGAGCTTGGTGAGCACGCCTTCGCAGGCGGGTTTGGCCTTGCACAGGATGTGGCTCGCGCGGCGCTGCTCGGGCTTATTGAACTCGGCCTTGTGCTCGTTGTAGTAGGCCTCGATCTCGGCGTCCGGGATGTCGCTGAGCTTGACGCCCTTCTCGTCGAAGAGCTCGGTCATCATCTGCTGCACCATCATCTGACGGCGCACGCGATCGACCTCGGGCTGCTTGTCCAGGCCGCGCTTGCTGGCTTCGAGCGAGAGCAGCTCGAAGCGCACCATGTTGTCGAGGAACTCTTTCTTGCGCTCGGCGCTGCCGTAGCGCGCGCGCAAGTACGGCGATTGGCTCGCGAGCCGCTCGGCGAACTCACCGACAGTGATCGTGGTGTCGCCGATCTTGGCCAGCGGCTCGGCCGCTTGCTCGGGCGTCAGGCCGTGGAGCTTCGCGGGCCCTGCGGGCTCGGTGTGCTCTTGAGCTGCGGGCTTGTCTTCCTTCTTCTCGCCACACCCAGAGGCCGAGAGAGCGAGCGCGACTCCGAGCACTCGCAACGAGCGTGAAACCGAAAAACGGGCGTTCATCAACATGGAAGGATTCTCCTGAATCTCGGCGCGAGTCATCGCGCGCTCAGTCCTGCGCGCGACGCGCGCTTTAACTTTGCAGCTCAGCCCGCGACGGCGCGCTTCTCGAGCACGCTGGTGACGATGCGGTCGAGCTCGCTGGGGTCGAACGGCTTGTCGAGGTGCGCGTCCGCTCCGTAGAGCGGCGAAGTCATTTCGTTCATCTGCTCGCCGATGCCGGTCAGCATAATGATGCCGATGCCCTTGAGGCTGTCGGTCTCGCGGATCGAGCGACAAACCTCCCAGCCGGTTTGGCCGGGCATCATCACGTCCAAAACCACCAGGTCTGGCTGGTTCTCGAGAATCAGGCGAATCGCTTCATCGCCGTCCGAGGCCTCGAGCACGCGCAGGTTGCGGCGGCGCATGATGCTGCGCGTGAGGCTCAGGATCTCGGGGTCGTCATCGGCGATCAGCACCGTTTGCGTTTGCTTCGTCATGCGGCGGCCATCCTCGTCTCGGGCCTGTGCCCTGTCAATTGCCGCGCGCGAGGGGCTCGCGCGCCTGGGAACCGGTTAGTCATCCATCCGCAAGCGCCCGAGATCCTTGGTTTCCATCCAACCCCGGCTGCCTGTGTCCAGCTGCGCTTCGGAATGATTGCCGTCGCTGCGTAGCACGCGCGCGGGCTGACCTTCGTGGGCTTGTTTGCGGACCACGGCCTTATTGTCCGGGCCCTCGCGCAGCTCGGCGCCTTCGCGCAGGACGACCGCAGCGTAGCCGTCGCGCAGGACCTCGAGCTTCACGGCGAGCCCGGCCGCGCTGAGCAGGAACAAGAGCCCGGTCAGCGGGGCCGCGACCGCGACCGCGATCCGCTGGCTGGGCTTGCGGGCAAGGTGCAGGCCCGTAAGGCACGCGAACAGCAGCGCCGACAGGATGAGCAGCGCGAGCGCCAGCGCGTCCGGCGAAAAGGGCCGGGCCAAGGCCTCGGTCAGGGGCGGGCGGGTCTGCAGCTCGGCTTCGCCTTCGCGATCGGCGCGGCGCTTGGCGAGCTCGGCGCGTGCGGCGAGCAGGCCCTCTTCGGCGCCTTCGTCTCCGGGCCGCAGCCAGAGCGCGCGCTCGAAGCCCAGCACGGCGTAGCCAAGATGGCCCAGTCGCGCGTGCGCGGTCGCCAGGTTGAAGCTCACGTCCGGGTCGCGCACGCCGGCGCGCTCAAGCGCTTCGTAGCGCTTCACGGCGGTCGCGAAGTCGCCGTGGAAGTACGCCGCGTTGCCTTCGCTGAAGAGGCTCTCGAGACTCTCGGCGCGCGCCGAGCCGAGCGGCGCGAGGGTCGCGAGCAACACGATGACGATGACACGCCACCTACGACCCACGCGCGACCCGCAGGGCAGCTCCGGCGCGACAGCGCTGTCGATGAGCATCACGCGGCCTGCTTTGGGCTGAAGGTTGCGATGCGCTCGCGCAGCGCTTTGAGCGTGCTCAAGTCGGCATCGAGGCTGGCCGCGGTGCTCGCGCCGCCGAAGCGCTGATGGTCCGCGCGCTCGAGCAGCGCGACGATGTCACGCGCCAGCGCCTCGTCCATGCCGCGCGCGAGCAAGTGGCGGCGCAGCTCGTTGTGCGTGAAGCCGGTCGCCGGCTCGCCCAAGCGCGCTTCGAGCGGGATCAGCAGCGCGGAGACCGCGGCGGCGAAGAACCCGCGCGCATCGTTTTGCTTGGCGGCCGCGCTCGCGGCTTGCAGCTTCTCGCGCGCTTCACGCTCGGCGCGGCTGCTCGCGGTCTGCGCACGCGCCTGCATCCGGCGGCGCGTCGCGCGCAGCGTGAGGAAGGCGGCGTAGAGCACGCCCGGCAGCGCGAGCGCAGGAAAGAACCACGGCGCGCGCACCAGCAACGAGTGCTTGCGGATGAGCGCGCTCTCCGTGCGGATCGGGCGCCACTCGCGCTCCGAGATCGGTGCCGGCGCAGCCGCCTCGCCCGCGCCATCGGTTGCGCCCGCGTTGGGGCTGGCCGCGTTCGGGTTCGCCGCGGCGGGCTCGAGCGCGCGGCCCACGACCTCGAGCTCGAGCGGCTCGCTCGCGACTTTCACGTAGGCGTTCGCGGCTGGATCGAATGCGGCGATCTCGAACGGCGGGATCGAGAAGCGCCCCGGCTCGCGCGGCACGATCAAGTAGCGCAGCTCGCGCGTGCCGCCGACGCGATCATCGGGTGACTCGACCAGGTCCTTCACCTCCGGCTCGAGCACGTCGAGGCCGGGCAGCACGGGCGTGGGCAAGGTCACGGTGCGCACGTTGCCTTGACCCTGGACCGTCACGCTGAGCGTGACGGCATCGCCGGTGGCGGTCTGCGCGCGATCGAGCTTCGCGGTCAGCGCGAAGCGACCGACCGCGGGCTCACCACTGATCGTGCCGGTGCGCTCCGGCAACGGCTTCACCTGAAAGACCAGCGGCAGCCCCTTGCGCGAAAGCACGGGGTTGCCGCGCCGTGGACCGAACACGTCGAACACCGAGGTGGTGTCGATGCGCATCGACATCGGGCCCATCGTCAGCTCGCCGCTGCGCAACGGAAACGCTGCGAAGCGGCGCAAGGGATACACGGTGAACACCGCGCCTTGGACCATCTGGCGTTGCGGACGCGGCGGGTCGGCGGCGGTCAGCAGGTCGTGAATCCAAAAGCCGTCGGCGGTGGGCTCGAGCTCTACCGAGGGCGTCGCTTGCAAGCGATCGCGCGCGTAGAGGTACATCGTCACGGTCACCTGCTCGCCGACGTAGGGGGTCGCGTTGTCGGCGACCGCGCGGATGAACGCCGTCTCGTCGATCGTGGCGAGGTCGATCACGTTGCCGTTTGCGGCTGCTGCTGCAGAGGTCGGCGCGGCCGCGGAATTCGGATCGACGCTGCTCGAGGCTTGAGGATCGGGCACGCTCGGGCTCGGGCTCTGGGCGCTC
>JAYUYY010000666.1:0-4262 GCA_043752225.1 Sandaracinaceae bacterium
AGCTACGAGCGGCTCGACCAAGTGCAGCGGCGTCGAGGTCGCCGCGCAGGTGCGCGCGACCGAGCCGGTGTTGGGCGGGATCTCAGGCTCGACCAGCACGATTCGAAATGGCGGCACGAGCGCAGCGCAGCGCAGCTTGGGTCCGTTAGGCATGTCCGCCAGTCATCGCGCGCTTCTAACCAATTTCGGGCGATGCTTCGAACGATCGGTGGCGCAAGCGTGTCCTCCTTGACCCATTCGATCGCCGAGCGCTAGCCTGCCGCGATGCGACGAAGCGGGCGGAGCGCAGCCGTTTGGGCGCGGCTCGTGGCCGCCTGTGCAGCGGGTTTCATGCTGTCGGGCGGGCTCGGCGATTTGTTTTCGCTATGCGGCCCAAGCGCCGCCCGAGCAGAGTCGATGGACCCTGCGCTCTCGCGTCTGAGCATCGTGGGCGGCCGTGACGACTGTCCGGATTCGGGCCCGCTCTCGTGGTGTCGCAATCAAGAGAGCTACGAGCGGCTCGTCTCCCAACTCGGCGTCTCGATCGCTCCTTCGCTGCACGCGCCTGCGCGCAGCGTGGGCTCGCGTGGCTTGTCGCTCTCGCTCGGCATGACGATCACGAGCATCGACGCCAACGCCGGCTACTGGAGAAAGGGCAGCGAGGGCTCCGCGAGCGACGCCGCCGGCGGTGCCAACACCAGTCCCGACCCCGCGCTGGTGTGGACGCGCGCGACGCTGAGCAAAGGTTTGCCGTTTGGCTTCGAGGTTGGCGCGAGCGCGGGCAAGGGCTACGCGACCTCGCTGTGGTCACTCGGTCTTTCGATCAAGTGGGCGATCATCGAAGGCTTTCGCACCGG
The DNA here is from genome assembly GCA_043752225.1 of Sandaracinaceae bacterium. Taxonomy (GTDB): domain Bacteria; phylum Myxococcota_A; class Polyangia; order Polyangiales; family JAFGIB01; genus JAYUYY01. Next base: position 837 of record JAYUYY010000666.1, read on the forward strand.
AATCGGCGCGCTGCCGGACGTGGCGATCGCCGCCTCGACGACGCGCAGCATGGGGCTCGACGAGGTTTCGCTCGCGGCACACTCGATGGATCTCTTGCTGTCGAAGCCGTTCCACACCGGCCAAGGCTTCGTGCTCTCGCCGCTCCTGGGACTTCAGCTGTTGTTCATCGAGGCGCATAGCGCACCGGTGGATTTGACCCCCGGCCCGCCCGCTTTGAGCACGCGGCCGGTGAGCACCGAAGACGTGGACGCGTTCGCGGCCTGTCGACCGACGCCTGATCGCACTACGCGCTCGGCTCCGCTGCTATGCAGCGGAACGGGCGACGACTTCGTAAACAACGTGCACTTCGACGCGGTTTCGCAGACGCGCCTGCGCTTGTTCGTGGGCGGCCAAGCGCAGCACGGCATGTGGCGGTTCTCGGCTTCGCTCGGCTTCGATCTGCTCACCCCGAAGCTCGCGGCCGAGCGCGTCACGCCGATCCAAACCACGCGCGTGCTCGGTCGCCAAGTCGCGCTGGCCCTCGCTGCGGGAATCGCGTTGTAGTCGAAGCCTTATTTACGGTCATGACCGATTTTAGTCAGAACGCGAGCGCGCGTCCTTCACGCAAACCGCGACGGTGGTGGCTTCTGCTGGCCGCGATCGCGGCTGCAGCGGTGGTCTACGGTCTGGTTCGTTTCGATGTGCTCGGCTTCTCCGCCAAGACCGCGCTGCGTGACGCGCTCGAGCAACGCGGGCGCGTGGCCGTCGTCAGTGACGCTGACCTGATGACGATCGCGCCGCCCGGCACCGAGCTCGTCCCGGTCGAGCGTTTGAGCGCGCTGCGCAGCGCGCTCGCAGGTCACGACGGAGCGGCGGTCGCGCGCGCGATGGAGCTCGACGGTGTGCAGGCGCTGTGGGTCGATCCCGCCAGTCAGGCCGCGCGAACGCGAACGCGCGCCGGCAGCGTGCAAGCGCAGCTCGCGCGCTACGCGCACGTGGATGGCTTGCGCGGGCTCTACGTATCGCGCCGCGCCGCGCTCTACGCGCGCGATCCATTCGACGCGCTCAGCGCGGTCGATCGGCAAGCCGTGGCCGGCGTGGCGCGTGGCCTGCTCGAGGGCGCGCGCAGTCCGCGTGTCGCATCGTTTCCAGAGGCACTGCGGCGCGTGCAGCCGGTCGAGGTGATGGTGCTGCTGCTTGACCGCGGAAAACCGCGCTTGTGGCGCTCGGCGCGCGGCAGCTCGCTCGCACGCGCGCTGGTCACGGCCGCGACGGTCGCGCGGCAGCGCTGGATCGAGCGCGAGCAGGCGATGGGCGGGCCGCTCGACGCCGCGTTGCCCAGGCTCACCGTTGAGGTCTCGCTGCTCGGCGACGACGGTACGTTCGGCGAGCGCGACGCCGCGTTCTTGGAACGCGCGCTCTCGCCCGCGCACGGCGTCGGCTACGAGGACAAAGGCGCGTGGCGCTACCTGTTGCCCGACGCGACCCGCGAAAAGGGTGCGGGCCGCGCGAGCCGCGCGTACGCCTCGCTGTTCGCCGAAGATGGACTGCCCGAGACCAGCCTCGCGCGCAAAGAGCTGCGTCTGTACCGGCTGTTCGTGAGCACGCTCGCGACCTCGGAGTCGAAGCTGCCGCAAGGCGATGGCGTGTCGACCGTTCGAAAGCCGGACGAGCTGCTCACGCCGCCAAACGCTGCGGTGAACGGGCAGTAGTCGCGAGCCGGGCCTACGCCGCGGCGAGCTGCTCGGCTGCGCGATACACGACCGCCATGATGGTGTGCTGCGGGTTCACGCCGAGGTTTTCGGGCAACACGCTCGCATCCATGACGTAGAGGCCCTTGGCGTCGTGGCATTGCAGGTCTTCGCCGACGACGGCGCGCGCCGCATCCGAGCCCGCAGCGGCGGTGCCGAAGTGATGCGAGGCCATCAAGTGAAAGTCGGTTCGTCCGTGTCGCGGGTCGAGGATCAGCTCGGCTTGCTCGGGCCGCGTCAGCACTTCGGGAACGCCTGCGACGCCCGGATACACTTCCTCCGCGCCCGCCGCGAACATCATCCGCACCAGCAATGCCGCGCCGCGCTGCACGCGCTGCATGTCCTCGCGCGTCGGCTCGTAGCGCACGCGCACGCCGAAGGGTCCGTTGCGAACGGTGCCGCGCGCTTGCATGCGAATGATCGCGCACCACTGCGCGTAGCGATCGAGGTGACGCAGGCGCGCTTGCCACTCGGCGCCTGCGCCGGGCAACCGCGCCGCGAGCAGCTCGGGCGGCAACGAGAGCGACTCGAGCTTCATGCGATCTTCGTGCAGTGGCACCTCGTAGGCCTGCGTGACGCCGAAGCCCATGCCGACTTGATCGCGAAACGCCGCGACCACCGCCACGCCGGGGTGCGCTTGAAAGCCATCGCCGACCAAGCGCTTGAGCCCGCTCGCGCGAAGCAGGATCGGCGACCACACCGCGCCGGCCGCGACGATCACCCCGTGTGTCGCAACGATTCGGAAGCGATCGATCGCGCGATTGTCGGCGTCGAGCACATCGCCCTCGACTGCGCACGCGCGGCCGTTCTGAAAGCGAATGCGCGTCGCGCGCAGACCTGTATGCAAGCGCGCGCCATCGCGGATCGCTGCGGGCACGAACGAGACATCCATGCTCTGTCGCGCGCCTTCCGGACAGCCCTGCAAGCAGCGCGCATGGCCTACGCAGCGCTTGGCGTTGCGCACGATCGGCCGACCCGTAAGGCCCAGCGCGTTCGCGCCGCGCTCCATCAACACCGAGTTTTGCCCGCGGGTCTCCTCGCTGACCGGTGCGACCTCGAGCTCATCCTCGAGCCGCGCGTAGATGCGATCGAGCGCTGCGGCCTCGAGCAAACCGTGCAAGCCGTAGCGCTCCGCGAGCTCGCCGCGCACGCGCTCCGGCAGGCGCCACACGATGCCGGAGTTGATGGCGGTGCTGCCGCCTACGCAGCGGCCTTGCAAGAGCGGGAAGGGCGCGCGGCTGCTGGTCGCGAGCGTCGCCATATCGCGCGCGGACTGGGCGAACGCATCGGTCAGCCCGCGCGCGCGCTCATCCGGTCGCAAGAACGCGCCCTCCTCGATCATTACGACCGAGCGCCCTGCCGCCGCGAGCACGCGTGCCGCAGTCGCGCCGCCTGCGCCGGTGCCGACGATCGCGAAGTCGGCGGTGTCTTCGATCATGCCGACTTCCGTGGGCGGTGAAGGCTGCTGGCCGCGACGTCTGGCGGCCGATCGCTGCGGCGGCGCAAGCCGCTTTGATTGGCCGGGGCGGCATGCACATCGTCGTAGCCGGAACGCGCGCGCACGCTTGCCGTACCGAGCAACGCCATCGAAGCGCAGAGCTTCAGCAGCAACGCGAGCTCGCGCGCAATGAAGAACGGATGCACGAGCAAGCGCGCGAGCAGATCGCTGCGCTGCAGCACCGACAGCGAGCTCAC
>JAYUYY010000667.1:0-4259 GCA_043752225.1 Sandaracinaceae bacterium
TGCCCGGCGTCCGCTCCTGGCGTCTGTATGATGGGCTCGAGCGACTCGGTGCCCGCGTCGACGCGCGGTGCCGAGCGGTCGCCGGTCATCTCCGGCAGCGAGGTGTCGAGTTGCTGCTCGAGCTCACCATTTCCACTCGCGCCAAGGCCCGGCCCTTCGCCCTCGTGCGAGGTCGAGGTGCACGCACCGATCGCAACGCAGAGCAGCAAACGCGCCAAGCTGTGCCAGCGCCGTCCTCCGCGATTGCGTGAAACCGCTCGATTTTTCGAAGTACGCGTCGGTGCCGTGGTCATGCTGGTTGCCATCCTCATGCGATACGCATCCTTCATGCCAGCGACGATGAAGGTCTCGGAAACCGTGTAGCGTAGTAGCTGCGCTGCGCGAAGGCGGTACGTCGAGCGGCGAGCGCAGCATTCGCGCTCTCTTACGGCTGCGATGTGCACATGGCTCGGGACGCGTCACGTGCAACCGCTCACGCGCGGTCACGGCGATGCTGATCGACTCCCAGCGCCACGCGCTGATCTACGAGCGCAGCTACGGGCCGGGTGGGCACTACGTCGCGGAGGCGCGCTGCGAGCCGAACCTGATTCGACCCACGATCGATTGATCGGCGTTCAAGTAGGTTCTTGTTCTTGCGTGCTGATTCCTGAGCGCACCGCGTTGACTGAAGATGCCACGTTTTCGCGGACACCCCGGAAATCCCGAGATGGGATACAGAGGTGTCGATGGCACGACGACGAAGACGGCAGTTCACCGATGAGTTCAAGCGCGACGCAGCGCGGCTGACCCGCGAGAGTGACAAGGGCGTTGCGGCAATCGCAAGCGATCTTGATCTGAGCGAGACGGTGCTGCGCCGCTGGATGCGAGAGTACGGAATGGACACTAAGCGTGAGCCACAAGGCGCGTTGAATACCGACGAGCGAGGCGAGCTTCTCTTGCTCGGCGCGCTTGCGCACGGTGATGTCTCCATCGATGGCGCGTCGTTCTCGAAGCGGGCGGGCTCGCCCGTGGTTGCTACGCGCCCGTAGAGGGCAAACCACGATTGATCGAGATCTGGAACCAGATCCATCGCCGTCTTGCCCACCGGTGCCGGCAGCCGTGTGCCGATAGGCTCGTCGGCCTTGAGCCACATCGGATTTTCCTATCGCGGTCGTTCGCGCCCGACGAAACCTGCACACGCGATTACATTGATGTCGGCGACGCCAGGCTCCCAACGGCAGCTGTTGCTCATCCCCCCGAGCGACGCGCGCGAGTCGGGCGCTCGCCGCTTATCTCCGATGCCTGCGTTTAGGCGCGTTCGCTCAGCCTAACAGGTGCTCCGAGAACCCTCTTAGCGTGCAAAGCGGATGCGGATGCGCGTGCGGGCTGCGGTGGGCCTGCCTTCGTTGTCGAGCGCGGGCGCGAAGCGTTGCTTTGCGAGGCATGCGCGCGCTGCCGCACCGAAGCCTTCACCGATCGGTGTCTCGCTCTCGATCTCGGTGCGCACGACCGCGCCTTGATCGCGCACTGTCGCGATCACGCTGACTTCGCCGTGAGCGCTGCGCGCGCTCTCTGGAAAGTAGCCGCGACACGGATCGTGCGCGCCAAGCGACGGCTGTCGCGAGAGGCGCGCCGCGAACACCAAGGTCGATGCCGTTGCGACCGCCTTCGCGGGTGCCGGCGGGACCGGCAACGGCCGCGTCGCGTGATTGGCGGTGCCACCGCGCGCGACCATGCCCGAGCCGTAGCCGTGACCATTCAGATCGGTCACGAAGCGCAGCGGCTCATCGGCGGTGGGTGAAGCAGTGGGCGTCTCTGGCTGCGTGAGCAGTGCACCGGCGCGCGCGGGTGACGGCGGAGCCGCGGGCTTCGCGCGCTCGGGTGCACGCGCGGGCTCGCAGCACGACGCCCATCGCCGAGGCGTCCTCGTGAATACGAATGAACACGAAGGCGCGCTCGAGGATGACGGCCACGCTCGCGATCGAGAGCGCGAACATCAGCCACATCACAGGCGAGGCACCGACGGCTAAGAGCGATTGTTTGATGGGGGCACGATGTCTTTCTTTTGATTCTGCGCCCACGCGTGCGTTGCCGATTAAGTCGCTAACGATGGGTTGGCTCAACACTCTCGGTCGGCGCATCCTGCGTCCGAAACATCCCACGCACTCGAGGACAACATGAGCCAAAGCGAAAGCGAAAGCCCCGCTATCCCGTCTCCGAAACCGAAGACGACACGTCCGCGAACGAACCGAGACTGGTGGCCCGACCAGCTCGATCTTTCGGTGCTCCATCCGCCGTCGTCAAACGCAAGCCCGATGGAGCTGGACTTCGACTATGCCGAAGAGCTCGCATCGCTGGACGTCGAAGCGCTCAAGCGCGACGTCATTCAGGTGATGACGACCTCGCAGCCGTGGTGGCCCGCGGACTTCGGGCACTACGGTCCGCTGTTCATTCGCCTGAGCTGGCACGCGGCAGGCACATACCGTATCGAGGACGGCCGCGGCGGCGCGGGCGAGGGCGCGCAGCGATTCGCGCCGCTGAACAGCTGGCCCGACAATGCGAACCTCGACAAGGCGCGCCGCCTCTTGTGGCCCATCAAGCAGAAGCTCGGTCGCAAGATCTCGTGGGCGGATCTATTGGTCTTGGCCGGCAACTGCGCGCTCGAGTCGATGGGGTTCAAGACGTTCGGTTTCGCGTTCGGTCGCCCCGACATCTGGGAGCCACGCGAGATGTTCTGGGGCACCGAAGACACCTGGCTCGGCGACGAGCGCTACAGCGGTGAACGCGAGCTGGCGAATCAGCTCGGCGCGGTGCAGATGGGCCTCATCTACGTGAACCCCGAGGGGCCGAACGGGAAGCCGGATCCGAAGCTTGCCGCGCACGACATTCGCGAGACGTTCGCGCGCATGGCGATGAACGACGAGGAAACCGTCGCGCTCATCGCGGGCGGCCACACCTTCGGCAAATGCCACGGCGCGGGAGACGCGAAGAAGGTTGGTCCCGAGCCGGAGGGCTGCCCCATCCACCACCAAGGCCTCGGCTGGAAGAGCGCGCACGGCACCGGCAAGGGCAAGGACGCGATCACGAGCGGCCTCGAGGTGACGTGGACGACGACGCCGACCCAGTGGAACAACGACTTCTTCAAGCACCTGTTCGACTTCGAGTGGGAGCTGACGAAGAGCCCGGCCGGTGCTCATCAATGGAAGCCGAAGGGCAGCGCCGGTGCCGGCACCGTGCCTGACGCGCACGATGTGACCAAGAAGATCGCGCCGAGCATGTTGACGACTGATCTCGCGCTGCGCTTCGACCCGGCGTACGAGAAGATCTCGCGGCGCTTCATGGAGCAGCCCGACGAGCTCGCGCAGGCGTTCGCCAAGGCTTGGTACAAGCTGCTCCACCGCGACATGGGCCCGATCGGGCGCTACCTCGGCCCCTGGGTTGCGCCGGAGCAGCTCTGGCAGGATCCGGTGCCAAAGGTCGATCATCCGCTCGTCGACGAAGGCGACGTCGCGACGCTCAAAAGGCTGGTCTTCGCGTCGGGGCTGTCGACCTCGCAGCTTGTCTGGGTTGCGTGGCGATCGGCGGCTTCGTTCCGCTCGACCGACAAGCGCGGTGGCGCCAACGGTGCGCGCATCCGACTTGCCCCCCAGAAGGACTGGGAGGCCAACGAGCCCGCGGAGCTTCAGAAGGTGATCTCGGCGCTCGAGACGATCCAGGCCGAGTTCAACAAGGGGCAGTCCACCGGCAGGAAGATCTCGCTGGCCGACCTCATCGTGCTCGCTGGATGCGCTGCGGTGGAGAAGGCCGCGAAAGACGGCGGTGTCGATGTCACCGTTCCCTTCGCGCCCGGCCGCACGGACGCGTTGCAAGAGCAGACCGACGTGCACTCCTTCGCCGTGCTCGAGCCCCGCGCCGACGGTTTCCGCAACTACATCAAAGGCGAACAGAAGCTCTCGCCGGAGACGCTGCTGCTGGACCGCGCGAACCTGCTCTCGTTGACCGCGCCGGAGATGACGGTGCTCGTGGGTGGAATGCGTGCGCTGGGCGCGAGCTTCAGGGCTACCAAGCACGGCGTCTTCACCGATCGGCCGGGCACGCTCACCAACGACTTCTTCGTCAACCTGCTCGACATGGGTGTCGAGTGGCAGCCGCCTTCGTCCGAGGGCATCTACGAAGGTCGAGACGCCAGCGGCAAGGTGAAGTGGACGGCGACCGGCGTCGACCTCGTATTCGGCTCGCACTCGCAGCTCCGCGCTATCGCCGAGGTGTACGCATCGGCC
>JAYUYY010000668.1:0-4256 GCA_043752225.1 Sandaracinaceae bacterium
GGTAAAACTACCGCACGGCCAGAGCCCGCGTCACGATCTCGGTGCGTGGGCCGGGTGGGACTCCCGCCGACATCCAGCCAGGGCGGCCTTCAGCCTGCCGAGCGCAGCATCAGGCGCGAGCGTGTCGGCAAGGCCTCACGCTTGAAGTTGTTCCAGATCGAGCGCCCGCCCTCCACATTCTCGAGCTCGTCGATCTTCTTGACGGCTTCGGCGCTGCCCTTGACCGCGATCGCGTCGACGGCGCCGAGCGCCTCGTTGCGCACCTCCAGATCGCGATGGCCGAACAGCTGCACCAGTGAATGCACCGCAGCCGCGTTGTCGATGCCGTAGCGGGCGAGCATGCTCGCCGCCTTGCGCAGCACGATCTTGTCGGGGTCATTCAGCTTCTTGGTCCAGCAGCTGACCTCTGCATCGCACTCATCGGCAACCTTGAACAGGGGCGCGTGATCCTTGAGCTGCTCCACGAACAGCTCGTCCTTCTCGAAGATCTCCTTGACCGCGGCCATCTCTTTCTTGTTCGCGAGCAAGGCGTAAGCCTGGAACGCGTACAGACGGATCGGCGGAAGCTCCTCTTCCTTGGTCTTGATCACGTCGAGGAAGAACGGCAGCAACTCGGGCGCATACAGATGGCGCATCGCGACCAGCAGCTGCGGGCGCGTCTCCTTCTTCAGCGAGTCGTACACGCGCTTGAGCTCGGTCACGATGCGCGTGGTGTCCGCGGGCGTGCGCACGAGACTGACCAGCGCGATCGCTGCACCGAAGCGACGCGTCTCGTCGTCGGCCTTGCTCTCCTCGATCAGCGTGTCGAGCGCCTCGCGCATGCCCAGCTTGCCGAGCGCGAACGCCGCCTCGGACGAGATCACCGCGCGCGGGTTGATCTTGGACGCTGCATCCGAGTCCTTCTGCTTGATCGCCTCGATGTACAGCTTGACGATGTCGTTGGCCTCGGTGTCCTCGCCGCGCAACACCTTGAGCAACGGCTGGAGCGACGGCTTGCCGATGGCGACCAACGCGCTCGTGGCCACGTCGTTCATGCGCATCGCTGGGTTGGCGGTGTCGAACCAGTACAGCGCCTTGACCATCGCGTCGGTCGCCTTGGGGTCGGCGATGCTCACCAGCTGCTGCGCAGCCAGGATGTTGAACAGGAAGTTCTGCGAGGCATCGCGCTTGAGCGCGATCTTCATCAGTGTGTCGGTGGCGCCCTTGTCCTTGAGCTTGCCCAACACTTCGATGAACGACTTGCGCATGCGGTTGTCGTTGCCGCGTGCGCCATCGATGCGCGTGAGCGCCTTGCAGATCGCGCCCACCACCTCGGCGCGCTTGTCTGCGGGGATCTCGATCTCCGTCATGGTCAGCGCAGCGGTGACTGCGTGATCCTCGGAGACCTCGGCAGTCCAGTCGAGCGCCTTGATCAATGCGGGCAAGCTGCGCGGATCGCGCATCTCGTTCATCAAACTCAGGATGCGCAGACCGTTCTGCGTGTCCTCGGGATGCTCTACGTACGTCTTCACGAGCAGGTCGGTCGCCTGATCGGTGAACTCTTTGATCGGTGGCTGCGTGCGATCACCTTTGGCCTCGGAGAGCCGGGTGCTGAAGATGCTCTGCAGGCGACCCAGTGCGTATTCGCGGCGAACCGGATCGTCGAGATCTTCAGCCTGCCCTTTCGGATCGTTGTCGTCGGGATGACAGCCGAAGAGCGCAAGCGCGCAGAGCGCGAGCGCAGCGGTACGAATGAGGGCATGCCTGCTCATCGAAAAATCTCCCCGCCCAACACTGGGCTTGCCGACCTGAACCAAATTCCCTTGTTTTCACGGGAACTTAGCTAAAGTGTGCGGCGGACTATAAACAAGCCTTGCGCGCACTGTCAACGCCGCAGCCCCGGCTCGGCCGCTGGCCGAGCTGGGCCGTGTGCCAGGCGAGCCGACACGTGCGCATCCCAGTTGGGGACAGCGAGCGCCGGGTCCAAGCACATCGGGGATGGGCGCGGGCCGATGGCGTGCTACACACCTCGCCTCGCCTGAAAGGAGCACCACCTTGGACTCGCCGAGCGGAAGCGACACACCTGTCACAGGCATCGACGACTTGCTCGCGCCCTTCCACGAGGCGTGCAAGCCGCGTGCTGGTTTTCGAATCGGCACCGAGGCCGAAAAGTTCGGCGTGTTCGCTGACACCGGCGAGCCAGTGCCGTTCAGCGGGCCGCGCAGCATCCAGGTGGTGCTCGAGCGCTTGGCCGAGCGACACGGCTGGACGGCAGATCGCGAGGACGACGCAGGCCCGGTGATCGCGCTGCGGCGTGGCGACGCTTCGATCACGCTCGAGCCTGCAGGTCAGCTCGAGCTCTCCGGTGCACCGTTCGCATCCATACATCACACGATGCGCGACTTTCGCGAGCACTTCGGCGAAGTCTCGAGCGTGTCGGAAGACCTCGGCATCGTCTGGTTGAGCGTGGGCTTTCATCCCTTCGCGAAGCTCGACCAGCTGCCCGAGGTGCCGAAAGCGCGCTACGGCATCATGCAGAGCTACCTGCCGACGCGCGGCTCGCGCGCGCTCGACATGATGCGCCGCACTTGCACCGTACAAGCCAACCTGGACTACTCGAGCGAAGCAGACGCGATGCGCAAGCTGCGCGTCTCGCTGGCGCTGCAGCCAATTGCGACGGCCATGTTCGCGAACAGCCCTTTCTACGAAGGCCAGGCCAGCGGTCGGCTCTCGGAGCGCGCCGACACCTGGCTCAAGATGGATCCCGATCGCAGCGGCATCCTGCCGTTCGCGTGGGAGAAAGATCTCTCGTTCCGGGCATACGTGGAGTGGGCGCTGGATGTGCCGATGTTTCTCATCAAGCGCGGCTCGCGTGTGATCGAGAACACGACGCAGACCTTCCGCACCTTCCTCGCGGACGGCACGCAGGGCGAGCGCGCGACGATCGGCGACTGGCGCACGCACCTCAACACGCTGTTCCCCGAAGTGCGGCTGAAGAACATCCTCGAGATGCGCGGCGCCGACGCGCAATCCAGCGAGCGCATGTGCGCGCTGCCGGCTTTCTGGAAGGGCCTGCTCGACGACGAAAAAGCGCTCGTGCAGGCCGAACGCATGGTCTCGCTGCTGAACCCCGAGATGGTTCGCAGCGCGCGCCTGGTGCTGCCGCGCGCTGGCCTGCGCACGGAGCTGGCGAATCGTCCGCTCCAGACGTGGGCCACCGAGCTGCTCGAGATCTCTGCAGCGGGTCTCGCGCGATTCGCGTTGCTCAACGAGCGCGGTGAAGACGAATCCGTGTACCTCGCATCGATCCGCGAGCTGGTCTCGCGCGGCAAGACACCCGCGGAGGATCTACTCACGCGAGTCGACACCACGCGCCCCGACTTCCGCACGCAGGTCATCGCGCTCACGCGCGTCGCATGAGGCTAGAACAGCGTCGCTTGTAGCGTGAGACGCGTTGCGAGGCTGATCGCGACGTGGATCGCGCTACAGGTGACGTTGTTCATTCATCGTCGTCGTCGTCGGCGGTCAGGGCACCGTTGCCGACGCCCTGATTCACCAGCGTTTTCAGCTCCTTGCCGACCTTGAAGAAGGGCAAGCGCTTGGAGGGCACGGAGACCTGGTTCCCAGTACGCGGATTGCGCCCGTCGTATGGCTTGTAGTCGCGGACGGTGAACGAGCCGTAGCCACGTATCTCGATGCCTTCGCCGCGCTCGAGCGATGCGGTCATTGCATCGAACACGCAGTTCACTACGAGCTCCGCACGACTCTTCGTGATCTTGGTACGCTCTGCGACCGCCTCGATGAGCTCGGACTTGGTCATCGCCATCCTCTTTATGCCCCGTTGCTACGCGGAGAGCCGCAGGCTGCTCCGCGGGTATGTCATCCAACTTTACGCGGAGAGCCGCAGGCTGCTCCGCGGGTATGTCATCCAACTTTACGCGGAGAGCCGCAGGCTGCTCCGCGGGTATGTGACTGCTTCTCACTCAGGTCGACAACGATTCCGCATACTTGCAGCCATGATAAAGGCAAACGCAAGCGCTGTGAACCTCCCGCGAACGCGAGCCCGTACGCTTGCAGGGAGTTTTACCTACGTAATCTTACCTGTGTGCGTGTTGTTCGGCGCGGGCTGTCGCAGCGAGAGCCCGAGCCCGCGCGCAGTCGGCAGCATCGCAGCTGTCGGCAGCGGCGCTGACTCGTCGCAGCCCATCCCGAAGATCGACGTGCACATGCACATCGCCGCCGAGTCGGCGGCGGCTGCGCTGGAGATCATGACCAGT
>JAYUYY010000669.1:0-4256 GCA_043752225.1 Sandaracinaceae bacterium
ATCTCGTCGACGTGCACGTCGCTGTCGATCACGGTCTGGGCGCGCGCGGCATCGCTGTTCACGAATGCGTCGATGGCCTCACGCACCATGATCTGCACGAGCTCGGCCATCCTGGGAATGTCGCGCCACGGCTTGAGCGGCGGCTCGGTCGCGAGGTCGATCGCGCGCACCGAGATGTTCACGGCGAGATCGCCGATCCGCTCAAGGTCAGTGACCATCTTGAGCGCGAGCGTGATGAAGCGCAGGTCGGACGCGAGCGGCTGCCGGCGCGCGAGGATCTGCATGCACAGCTCGTCGGTCTCGACCTCGCAGTGGTTGACCTTCGGGTCTTGCAAGATCGTTTGGCGCGCGAGCTCGACGTCGCGCTCGACCAGCGCTTTGACCGCGTTCGCGATCATCTCCTCGACCCTACCCGCCATCACGATCAGGTTGCGACGAACGGCCTCGAGCTGAGCCTCGTAAACCCGATCCGTATGTCCGCGCTGCATCGACTGCACGTGTGCTGCCTCCCGATCGCATGAGGTTAGCACCGCTGGAAACAAAAGGCAGATTGGCGACCCAAACTTGCAGTTGATTCGTCGCCGCCGCACTGCTGCGGGTGTGCTCAGGCCCGTGGATCGGTGCGTAGCCAGACCCGGAACACCGAGCCCTGGGGTTGGTTGTCATCGACCTCGACCGAGCCGTCGAGCGCTTCGACGAGGTGCTTGACGATCGAGAGGCCTAGGCCGGTGCCGCCCGCGTCGCGCGAGCGTCCAGCGTCGACGCGGTAGAAGCGCTCGAAGATGCGCTGGCGATGCCGGGGCTCGATGCCCGGGCCGTCGTCGCAGATCTCGAGGCGCACGCGCGCTCCTTCGGCAGCTGCACGCACATGCACGCTCCCCCCCAAAGGGGTGTACTTGATCGCGTTGTCGACCAGGTTGATCAGCACCTGTTCGAGAATGCCCTCGTCGCACGCGGGCTCGAGCTCCTCGGGCACGTCGTGGGTCAGCGTGATCGAGCGCGCCCGCGCTTGGATCTGCAGGCTGTCGACCACCCTCACCACCACCTCGGCGATCGGCAACGGTCGCATGCGGATCGACATCTGCCCGGACTCGATGCGCGAGAGGTCGAGCAGGTCCGCGACGATCAAGCCGAGCCGCTCGGCGCTGCGCACGATCGCGTGGGCAAAGCCCGGCCCGCGCTCGGTGTCGGTGAGCGCGCCGTCGAGCAAGGTCTCGGCGTTCGCAGCTCGTGCGAGACGTTGGCCACGAAGTCGCGGCGGACGGCTTCGAGCCTGCGCATGTCGGTGACGTCCAGCATCACCACGACAATACCCGAGCCGCCCTCGAGCTGCGCGCCGCGCGCCAGCACTTGGCGCACTGCCGTCTTGCCGACCGCGAGCTCGACCGAAGCCTTGCCCTCCGCGCGCACACGCGGCAGCAGCTCGGCGAAGGTCGGGGAGCGCACCAGCTCCACGACCGGTTGGCCGGCGCGTGCTTCGGGCACCTCGAGCAACGCGAGCGCAGCGGGATTGGCGAGCTGCACGCGATCGTTTTCGTCGAGCGCGATTACGGCTTCGGCCATGTGGCCGAGGATCGCTTCGAAGCGGTCGCGCTCGCGCGCCAGCTCGGCGACGGTGCGCTCGAGCCGCTCCGACATCCGGTTGAACGAGCCGGCGAGCGAGCCAAGCTCGTCTTGCGAGGCGACCTCGAGCCGGGTGCGGCCGCCGGTCGCGAGCGCGCTGGCGTTCTGCACCAGCGCGACCAGCGCGCGCGAGGCCCAAAACGAGGCGAGCCCGCTCATCAGAAACGCGACGCCGATGCCGGCGAGCGCGGTGAGCAGCAGAAAGAAGCGCATGCGGTTGAGCATCTCGTCGATGTCCGCGATCGACATCGTCACGCGCACCACGCCGCGGCTGCTCGCGCGCTCGAACGGCTCCGCGAGCAGCAGCATTCCGTCGCGCTCCACCGGCTCTTCGACGTGCGCGAGCGTTAGGGCTAGCGCCCTGCGCACCTCCGGCAGGTCTGCGAAATTGCCGAGCTGCGCGACCTGCGCGCGCGGGTGTGCAGAGTCGCCGAGCACCGCGCCGCCGCGATCGAGGATCGTGACGCGGCCGACCAGCATTTCGCCGAGCCGATCGGCGAGCGCATCGTCGCCCGCGTACGCGTCACCGCGCACGCCCTCGATGAACGAGCGCGCCATCTCGACGCGCCTCGTCAGATCGGCGGCGCGTCGGCTGCGCAAGAAGCCGCCGACACCGATCTCGAGCACGATTAACGTGGCTCCGCCGATCGCGAGCATCAGCGCGAGCGAGGTGACGAAGAGCTTGCCGCGGATTCCGAGCATCACGTACTGCGCGGTCGCGGTCCGACGAGCCTACTGGGAGGGCTCATCGACCTGCGCGCGGAACCTGTATCCCACGCCGCGCAGCGTTTCGATATAAACACCTGCTTCGCCCAGCTTCTGGCGCAAGCGTTTGACGTGCGTGTCGACGGTGCGAGTGGTCACGTCGCCGCTCATGTCCCAGACGTCCTCGAGCAAGGTGTCGCGCGTCTGCACGCGGCCGCGGCGGCCGAGCAGCATCGTGAGCAAGCGGAACTCGAGCGCGGTCAAGCTGACCTCTTGGCCGTCGACCCAGGCGCGGTGACCGCCGCCGTCGAGCCGCAAACGGCCGAACACCTGCTCGCCTGCTTCGGGCTCGGGGGCATGAGCGCGGCGCATGATCGCGCGGATGCGCAGCATCAGCTCGCGCACGCTGAACGGCTTGGTGACGTAGTCGTCGGCGCCGACCTCGAAGCCGACCACGCGATCGATCTCTTCGCCCTTGGCGGTGAGCATCAGCACCGGCACGTGCCGCGTGCGATCGCTCATGCGCACGTGGCGGCAGATCTCGGTGCCGGAGATGTCCGGCAACATCAGGTCGAGCACGATCAGATCGGGCACCGGATCGCGGGCGAGCAGCTCGAGCGCGGCGCGGCCGGTGGCGGCTTTGCGGGTTTGAAAGCCCTCGCGCTCGAGGTTGTATTCGAGCGCGTTGGCGATATCGGGCTCGTCTTCGACGATGACTACGAGACCGGTCACGTTCTGCTCCCGGGTCGAGCCGCTCTTGCGCTCGGTTTCACGCTTGCCTTCATTGGAAGCCAATCCGCTCGCGCTGTGGAGCGCCGATGGCCCTGTGCTGCTCGCGAATGCTCGGCTTTGCATGGTGATGTAGTAGGCAAGCTCAGTGACATGTTGGTGACGCGCTCGTAGCAAGAGGCCAAACCCTCGTGCGCACCCATGCTATACCTTTGCGCGTGCGCGCCTGGATCGTGCCAGGATTGCTTGCGATCGGCTCGATCTACCTCGGCTTTCGAGTGTTCGAGCTGGAGGGGCGCGTCCAGAAAATGAGCGCGCGTCTGGACGCCAGCGGGCGCGAGAACGCGGGCGCGAAGCCCACCGACGCGATCGCTGTGGCCGCGCAAGACGTGGCCGCGGCGCCCGTGACCTCCGCCCGACTGGCGGCGATCGAGGACGACCTCGCGCAGGTCCAAGAGGACTACGCCGGGCTCGACGAGCAGCTCACCGAAGCTCTGCCCAAGCAAGGCGCCGGCGACGAGGCGCGGATCTTGGACGTCGTGACGCGCGCGCAGACGCGCATCCGCGATCGCCAGATCGAGTTTCACCAAGCGCACTGGCGCAAGGCGCGCGCCGACCTGCTCGAGATGTTCGCAGCCGGTCAAAAGCTCGAGCGCTGGCAGACCGACGATTTGAAGGATCTGCTCGACGAAGAGACCGACTCCATGATCGACATCATGGTGCGACCGGACCTCGCGGAGAATCCGGACAAGGCCGCGGCGGATTGGCAGCAGCGCCTCGAAGAAACGGACGCCGAAGCCGTGCGCTTGCTCGAGCCCAAGCAGCGCGAAGCGTGGCTCGGCGCGCGCGCCTACGAGCGCACGGTGCTCTGGCCCTGGTTGCCGCAGCACCCGACGCCTGGGCACTGACTCTACCGAGCGCGCGCGAGCTTCGGCCAGAGCAGCGCGGCGGCGACGTAGAAGGCGATGCCGACCGCGAGCGATGCAGGGATGCCGACGCTCATCGATACGATCGTCGCTGCGATCGAGCCGAGCACCGAGGCCGCGCTGTTGATGCCCCAGAGCCACGGGATGCGATCGGCGTGACGCGCATGCACGCGCGCGAGCGCGCTCGGCAACGGCACACCGAGCAGCGTGCCGAGCGGCCACAGCAACGCCGCGACGCACAACGCACGACCCGTCATGCTGAACGCAGACGTG
>JAYUYY010000670.1:0-4249 GCA_043752225.1 Sandaracinaceae bacterium
TTCAGCTCGCTGAACGCCGCGCTAGTTGTTGTAACAAATGGCGCTGCACTCGATGTCCGAGTCGCTGCTCGCGCCGAGGATGGCTTGCAACGTCCACACGATCGGTCCGCGCGTGACCTGGCAGCGCGCGGTTTCAGATCCGGTGTCCGTCTCCGTGGTCTCGACCGCGCTGAGATAACAGAACGTCGTCGCGCTCGCGGACATGTTGGTGAAAGTGGTGCCTGCGGAGTTGTGCCGGCTCAGCGACCAACTCGAGTTGAGCGAGACCGCCCACGCCGTGCTCGAAAGACCAAACGTGGCCAGGGTCAATGCGAAGACACCCCTGCGGCATTCGTCTCGCCCTCGCTTGGTTGGAGGCACTGCGAGGCGAGAGCATTCGAGCCAACGCGGGCGATCGCGAAGGACCTCCATCACACCGCAATTTTTCGTCGTGCATCCGGAACGCTGCGCCTAGCTCGTTGCACGACGATCGGATGTGGTGGCAGGGTTCGCGAGATGGCGCGGATCGCTGCCGTGTTTTCTACGCCCGCCGTGATCACGGCCATCATCGCCGTCATCGCGAGCGCTGCGATCAGTGCGTGCGCGAACAATCCCTACGTGATCGGTCGCTACGAGGAGGCAGTTGCAGTCGATGCTGGCGTGAACGAATGCGAGCGCGCGCTTTCGGCAGCGCTCGTCTGCTCCGGCTTCGAGGCCGAGCTCGCCAGCGACTGGAGCACGAGCCTGCAGAACCAGGGCGCGCTCGAGCGCTCGATGCAGCGCTCGCACTCCGGCAGCGCAGCGTTGCACGCGTCGAGCACGGCCAGCCTGAGCACCGCGGTCGTGTTCGCGACCTTCGAGCCGGTCACACAGGGCGAGCTGTACTTGCGCGCGCATCTCTACGTACCGGCCGACCTGCCGACCCAGACGATGAACCTGTTCTTCATCGGCGCCGAGCCCACGCCCGATCCGTTCACCGGCATCGACTTCAACCTCCAAGACGGCGCCGTGCAAGTGTTCTCACCGCAGAGCGACCCGGCGCGTCAAACCAGCGTGCTGGTGATCCCGCGCGATCAGTGGTTCTGCTTTCGAGCGCGCGTCGCGATCGGCGAAAGCGCGACCGTGCAAGCCTTCATCGACGACGAGCTGGCGATCGAGACGACCTCGTTCGACACGCTGCCCGACGACGGCATCCGCATGCTGCGCGCCGGCGTCGACTGGTCCTCCGAGCAGAACGATTTCTTCGAGGTCTTCATCGACGACGTCGCGCTCGACACCGCTCCGATCGACTGTCTCTAGTGGCGGCGCCAGGGCATCCAAATCGAGAACATGTTTATGGTCATCAGCAGGTTCGATCCGCACATCGCGTAGAAGCGCAGCGGTGGCCAGAGCGCCCCGACGAACAGCGCGCCGAGAAAGCCTACCGTCATCGGCAAGAGCCGCACGTCGACAGTGACCACGAGCATCGAGCTCACGCAGAACCAAACCAGCGGCCACAGCACTTCGGTGAGCGTGCTCTCGATGTGCAGCGTAAACGCCGCCGCCTCGAGCACCAGCTGACCGATCATCGCCACGGTCGCCGCGCGCATCAGCCGGCGTGTGACGCTGCTCTCGCGCACCTGGGCGCGCGCGACGAACGCCCAGATCCCCATCGCGACGATCACGCCCGCGACGAAGGCCAACACCGGCACGCGCCCGGCCTCCGGAAAAAACCGCGTCGAGAACGGACCGAACAGCGGTGCGATCGTCCACACCAGTCCGAGCAAGCCCGCGCCGATCGCACGGTTGCGGCCACCGGTGTTGAGGTCGAGCTGCTTCTTGAAGCTCTCGAGGTGAAGCATGCGCTGCTCGTTTTGCTCCAGCTGCGCGATCGCTGCGTCAACGCGCTCGCGCAACCCTGCGTCAGGCGTCGCGAGCGTCGACAACAGATTCGCAGCGGACCGCGGGTTCGCTTGATCGATCTCGTACTCGATCATCGCGCGCACCGCGCGCTGCAGGCCTGCGCGCGCGACCTCGTTCTCGGGCCAGCTCTCGAGCGCCTGCCGATACGCGAAGCGACATTCGCCGAACAGGTTCTGGATCCGCACGCGCAGCTCTTTGCCGAGCGGCGCAGGCGTGCGCAGGCACTCGAGCAGCTCGTCGGTGCGGCGCAACGCTTGCTCAGCGAGCCGGCGCGAGCCTGTGTGTTGCAAGAAGCCGGAGAGCGCCAGCCGCAGCGCATCCGCGCTCTCGAAGCGCCAGCCCGGATCGGAATCCATCGCCATCTTGCAGATGCGCGCGAGCTCCGACGGACAGCTCTCGGGAATCGGCGGTCGCGAGATCACGACCTGCCCCAGCATTTCGCGCATGTCCTTGCCGCGATGTGGCGGACGACCCGCGATGATCTCGTAGAGCATCGCGCCGAGCAGATAGACATCGGTGCGTTCGGAGATGTGCGCTTCGTCCCCGCCAAGCATCTCGGGCGCCATGTATTGCGGCGTGCCTGCTAGCTGTTTGGCGTCGCGCGCGAGCGGAAAGCGACCCGTGCCGTCATCCTCGAGGCAGAGCGCGAGGCCCCAGTCCATCAAATAGACCTCGCCGAACTCGCCGATCATCACGTTGTCGGGTTTCAAGTCGCGGTGAATGAAGGCGCGGCTGTGCGCGAAGCTCACCGCGTTGCAGACCGTCATCAAGGTGTCGATGTTCCAGTCGAGCGCGTCCGTCGCACCGAGATCGTTCTTCAGCACCTCCGTCCGGTGCATCAGCTTGCTCCACTCGATGCCTTCGATCTTCTTGAGCACGATGCGTGACTCGCCCGCTTCGCTCTGAATGTCGTAGATCGGCAGGATGTTCGGGTGCTCGAGCCGCCCGAGGATCAGCGCCTCTTGCAGCAACATGCGCGTCGCAGCTTCGCTCGCGAGGTTGGGCTGGATGGTCTTGACCGCCACGTCGCGATCGAGCGCGAGCTGCTTGGCCTGCCGCACCACGCCCATCCCGCCCTGACCGAGCAGCTCGCCGAGCTCGAGCCCAGAGCGCGCAGGGATCTCAGAGCGCGCCGAGGCTCCCTTCGCGCGGGCGCTCACCGTGTGCCCTAGCTCGGGACCGCGCGCGGGATCGATCGTCCTGCCGGGTGCAACCGCGAACGACTCCGCATGCGCGGCATGCGTGTCGAGTAGGCGCGCCAGCGTCTTGGCGAGCTCGTGATTGTCGGAATCGCGTGGCGCCTGCATGCCTGCGGCCAATTACGCGCGTAGCGCGCGCAAAAGCGCAAATCTTTACGAGCGCGATTCGCGCGAATCACACGAGCTGCGCGATCACCAAGCCGTCTGAACGTGGCCCTTGCGGAGCTGGCCGGCGATCAACATCTGCTGCACTTCGCTCGAGCCGTCGTAGATGCGCGCGACGCGCAAGTCGCGCCACATACGCTCGATCATGTACTCGCCGTTGATGTACGCGTTGCCTCCGAAGATCTGGAAGCAATCGTCCACGGTCTGCCAGCTCCACTCTGCGCCGTTGAGCTTGGCGATGGCGGCCTCGTGCACGGCTGGCTTGCCCTGATCAAGCATCCACGCCGCGCGATAGCAGCACAGCCGCGCGGCCTCGGTGCGCGCGCTCATTTGTGCGAAGCGGAAGGCCAGTGCTTGGTGCTCCGAGAGCGGCTTGCCGAACGTCGTGCGCGCGTTCGCGTACTCGAGCGTGATCTCCATCGCCTTTTGCGCGGTGCCGACGCTGCGCGCGCCGAGCGTGGTGCGGCCTTCAGCGAGCGTGCGTTTGGCTTGATCGAAACCCTTGCCCTCTTCGCCGACGAGCGCGTCCTTCGGGATGCGGCAATCCTCCATCACGACCTCGGAGGGGCTGCTGCCGCTGTGCCCGATCGTCTCGTAGACCTGACCGATGCGCACGCCGGGGCTGTCGGCATCGACGATGAACGCGGAGATGCCGCGCTCGGTCTTCGCGAACACCATGAAGTGATGCGCCTTGGGCGCGTTGGTGATGAACGTCTTGGTGCCGTTCAAGATCCACTCGTTGCCCTTCCGCACGGCGTTGGAAGTCATCGACGCCGCGTCCGAGCCGGCGTTGGGCTCTGTCAGCGCAAACGAGCCGATCCACTCGCCGGCTGCCATCTTGGGCAGGTACTTGTTCTTCTGCTCGTCGCTGCCGAAGCGCACGATGCCGACGCAGCCGATGCCGGTGTGAACGCTGATGAACGTGGACAGGCCCCACGGACCGCGACCGAGCATCTCGTGCACGAGCGCCTTTTGCGTGACGTTCTGCCCGAGGCCGCCGTATT
>JAYUYY010000671.1:0-4240 GCA_043752225.1 Sandaracinaceae bacterium
TCGCAGGGCTCCGCGTCGCGCGTGGAGCGACCCCGGGGCACGCTGCATTCGCGGCTGCGCTGTCGATGACGCCAAGCGATGAAGCGGCACCCGACGTACGCGACGCGACGTTGACCGAGCTGCTCGCATCGCCCAGCGCGCAGGCCGCGCGCCACTTGATGCTGACCGAGCACGCTATCGAGTGCGGCGCAGTGGTGCTTTCGCAGCGCTGGCTCGACGGTCTGCCCGAGCAGCTCCGCAAGAGCGTCGAGCGCATGCCCAAAGACATCGGCGCCGACGCGACGGACGCTCAGCTCGCGCTCCGCCCCACGCTGATCGAGCATGCCAAGGCGATCGGGCTGCAGGTCCATACGCCCAGCGCGAGCGAGCGCCGCGCCTACGTCGCCGCGACGCGCGATGCCTACGATGTGTTGCTCAAGGGCACGAGCGACCTCGCAGCCAAGCTCGTGTTCGCCGCGCGCAACCCGTAGCGCTCAATCCAACGCGCTCAACCTTCAGGCGTCTTGCCATGAATGTAGAGCCGCGTGCCGAACGTATCCGGCAACGGATACACGCCGTGCCAGGGCACAGGCAAGAACGGCTCGATGAAGTTGAAGACGAACTTCGCATCGGCCGGCGCGAGGTTGATGCAACCGTGACTGCGCGGGCGTCCGAAGCCGTTGTGCCAAAACGCGGCGTGAAGCGCGTACGCGAGCTGGAAGTACATCACGTACGGCACGTCTTCGATCGAGTACGGTCCATCGAGCGCGTGATCGCCATCCATCGTCGCGCTCAAGTGCTTCGACGTAATGCGAAACATGCCGCTCGGCGTCTCGAAATTCTTTAGCGGATCGAGCTCGTCCTTGATCCGTCCCGTCGACACGAGCGTCGCGTACACGGGCTTGCTTCCGACGTACGCGACCAGCGTCTGCGTGCTCAGATCGATGTCTAGCCATTTTTCGTCATTGCCCACTTCGGGCGGCTTCTCTCGAGCGTCGAGGCGCGTGACATCGCGCGTCCGGAAGCACTGACCATCCGCGGCCGTCAGAAACGTCGTTCCGCCTTGCTCGACCGTGCCGGTGACGTGAAAGCGATAGTGGTAGCCCGGCTTCTTCGCGGGCCGCAGCTTGCCGGTCTTGTTCGCGGCGTACGCAAAGTGATCTTTGGACATCACCCACGCGAGCGGCAGCACCTTCTCGGGATCGGCGACGCCATCGCTCGGAACGCTCAGGTCAACGCCCTGAAACTCCCTCGGCTTCACCGGCACGATGGCGCTGAACGGGATGAAGCCGTTCGACTGCGTACGAAAATATTTGCGACCGCCACGGGTGATGTCGCGGTCGAGGCTCACGTAAAAGCCGCGCTCCATGCGCCGCATCAATACAGAGGTCTGATCGCCCATCAGCGAGGCCAGCGTCGGAACACCGCCATCGCCGCTCGCAGGCGCACCGGCTTCGTCGATCGGATCGGACGCGCCCGCCAAGAGCGCACTCGGCGCCGGCGCAACTTCGCTCGGCCGCGGCACTGCGGGCGCGAGCGCTTGCGCGGGCGCTGCGGGCTCGGTCGGGATCACCGCCGTCGGCAAACCGTTCGCGTCCACGCTCACCGGCGGGGTCAGCCCTTCGTGCAGCGCGAGCTCTTCATCCGTCGGCAAGCGCCGATACATCGGCGTGCGCTTACGCCTGCTGTAGCCGTACGGATAAGGCAAGAGCGCCGCGAGATCCGGCTGCAGCGTGCGGCGCTCCGGCAAACGCTTGCCGAGGAACGGCGTCACATCGACGGTCGAGCACACGAAACCTCCGGTCTCGAGCTCGAACCAACCTTTGCGACATTGATCGAAGCCGATCGGCTCGTCGGTCTTCGCCATCAACACGGCGCCGCCGCGCAAGTAGCCCGCTCGAAACGCGTCCTTGTTCGGCGCGGTTCGCAGCTTGACCACGAAGCGCCGCGCAAACAGTCGCTTGGGCGGCCCTTGATCGCGCGGCGCCACGACGACCGGCGCCGTGACGCCGGCGTCGATCGCGACCTTCTTGTCGACTCGCTTCACGACGCGCTCTTCGCTGCGACAACCCCCCGCGCCCCAGAGCGCAGCGCTCGCGATCAAGAGCGCGATCGCAGCAGTGCCTGCGCGGCGCACGATCGAGAGGCCGCTGCTCGGTAGTTGTCCCATCGACTTGCCGAGCTGCGAGATTTCATGGCCCATCGCACGCGTCAACCCCGTGCTGTGTCGGCTCGCGCGATATAACGTGCGCGTGATGTCGGAGGCGTCGAGCGACGAGCACGCGGCCGCAGTGCGTGCGAGGAGTTGGCGCGCTGGCGTGCTCGGCTCGTTCTTCTTACACGCCGCGTTCATCGCGTTGCTGGCGTGGGCGCCGCCGCTCCCCGATGTGGACTTCGAGCTCGTGATGCCGAGCGAGGTCGAGTTCGGGATCCCGCAAGCTGCGGAGGTCGAGCCGCCGCCGAGCGCGCCGCCGAGCGCGCCGACGCCCGTCGAGCCCGCGGTCACGCCCGACACGCCCGCGGAAAAGCCGAAGCCCAAATCGAAGCCCGATCTCCCCGACGCGGCGGTCGCGGATGCGAGCGTCGACGCGGCTACGCCGGATGCTGCGACCCCAATAATCGATGCCGCCGTTGCAACGGACCCCAAGCCGCCCGCTCCCGCTCTGCTCTCCGCGTTCGCGCCCAAGGGCTCGCAGATCAGCCTGCGCCTCGATGTCGCATTGGTTCGCGCGTCGCCGCTGAGCGAAGACGTGCGCGCGCTGCTCGGCGATGCGCCGGACTTTCGCGCCGTCATCGAAGGCTCCGGAATCGATGCAGTGCGCGATCTCGACCGTTTGTACCTGGCTTCGCCTGATCTCCGCCGCGAGAACGTAGTGATCGCGGGTCAACACACGAGCCAAGCCGATTTAGCGAAACGCGCGGTCGCCAGCCTCGCGGCGGCTGCGAGCAAGCCCGCGCGCTGGAAAACGCGTGAAGGCGTGATGGTCGCGCCCTGGCACGACCGCGACGAAACCGAGCGCGTCGTCGCGCTGCTATCCGGCTCGCAGTTCGTGATCACCGCGAAGAAAGATCTGCCGCGTGTGCTCGCGGTCGCGCGCGCGTTCGATCCGCGCCAAGCCGCGCTGCGCGCAAAGGATCCACAAGTCGATCCGGCCAGCGCGCTGCTCGCGCTCGAGCCGGGTGTGGCCGGCATGCTGACGGTGTTCGACGCCCGGCGTTTCGCGCGCGGAAATCTGCGCGGCGTGCCCACGCAGCTCGAGGTCACGACGCGTTTGCAGGAAGACGGCGGCGTGAAGGTGTCGATCCGCGGCGAGCTCGAAGACGCTGACGCCGCGGAGGAAGCGGCCGAATACTGGTCGCGGATGCGCGAGCGCTTTGCCTCCAATCCCTTCGTCGCTCTGGTCGGGATGCGCAGCCCGATCGTATCCGCGACGATCATCGCGCGCGGTCACGAGATCGTTATCGAAGGCGCGCTTTCGCAGCAGCAGGCGCGCACGTTATTGGCTTTCGCTCGCAACAATGCGGCCCCGGCAAACCAGCCGGTGCGTCGATCGCCGATAAATACTGCGCCGAACGACGCGAAGCGCGTTCCCTAGCTCGCGCATCCATACGCGGATGGGATCGGCGTGTATGCTGCGCCCCCAGGAGATACGGCCATGCAATGCAAGCAATGCAACGAAGAAGTAGAAGAGCTGATGGTCGTCGAGGTCGCGGGTAAGAAGCGCAAGGTGTGCGACGACTGCGGCGCCAAGCTCAAAGAAGAAGGCGAAGTCGCAGATGCCGCGCTCGGCGTCGTCCGCGACATGATGGGCTACAAGGGCAAGTTCTGATCGGAACGCGAAAGCTCGAACGAGCGCGCGTTAGTCGCAGCTCGCTCGAGACTCCTGCCGCTATAACCTGCCGACGAATCGCGAACGCGCGCTCAAGCCGCTCATGCATCGAGCGGACTTGAGCGGCGCGAGGTTCGCGTCGTGCTGCAGACCCGCGTTACGCGATTAGAGCCGCGTTACGCCATCAGGTCTTTGAGCCGCTTCACGGGCGTCGCGCGAACCTTGCGCGACTCGGGGCGCGCGGGGAACGTGCGCTCCTGCTTCGTGAACGGATCGAGACCTACGTGCTCGGCACGACCCGGCGTGAGCTTGACCTTCAGCTTCACGAAATCCGGAACGATGAACTCTCCGGGACCCTTCGCGCCGAGCTCACGCTCCGCAAGGGTGAGCAGTTGGTCCAGGACGTTTTGGACGTCCTTCTTGCCGAGGCC
>JAYUYY010000672.1:0-4239 GCA_043752225.1 Sandaracinaceae bacterium
GCCTTCTCGACCGGGTCGCCGATGTCTTTGGTGTCGACGAACTTCACGCTCTTGGCGAGCTTGCCGTCGCGCACGTCGAGGCAGGCGATCACGCGCTTGCTCAGCATGCGACACCGTCCCAGCGCGCAAAGCGTGCGAGCAGATCGAGGCCGAGTCGGCCGCTCTTCTCCGGGTGAAACTGCGTCGCGAACAAATTGTCGCGGCCGAGGGCGCAACAAAAATCTCCGCCATAGTCCGTTTGGGCTAGAGCATGCTCGGGCTGCGTGGGCGCGAAGTAGTACGAATGTACGAAGTACAGCTCGTCGCCTGCGCTGAGCCCGGCGAGCAGTGGGTGCGGTCGCGTGACGCGGACCTGGTTCCAACCGATGTGCGGGACCTTAAGCGCGGGATCCGCGAGCCGAAATCGCCGCGTCATTCCGGGCACCAGTGAGAGCCCAGGCGTCTCGCCTTCTTCGGAGCCGTCGAGCACGAGCTGCGCGCCGACGCAGATCCCGAGAATCGGGACGCCGCGGGAATGCGCTTCGAGCAGCGCGTCGCGCAGGCCCGAGCGGGTGAGCGTTTCCATCGCGGTCTTCGCATGTCCGACGCCCGGGAAGATCACGCGCGTCGCGTTCTTCACTTTGCTGGGGTCTTGCGTGAACACCGCGGAAAGCCCGACGGCATCGCACGCGCGTTTGACACTGCGGAGATTGCCGCCGCCGTAATCGAGGATGGCGAGCATAAGCGCGGGAGGCATAGCACGTTGTTTGGCGGCCGCGAGTCTTCCGTTCGCCGGTTCCGTGTTGGAGCATGCGGGGATGATCTTGTTGGTTCGGCATGGCGAGACCCCGTTCAACGCTGCGCGCGTCGTGCAGCCGCCCGAGACCCCGCTGAGCGAACGCGGAATCGAGCAAGCGCGACGCGTGGCGCTCCGTGTTGCCCAGCTCGGAGCGGCCCTGATCGTCTCGAGCGATCTCGTGCGCGCGCGCACGACGGCCGAGATCATCGCGCATGAAAGCGGCGCACCGCTCGAGCTCGACGCGCTGCTGCAAGAGCGCAACTTCGGCGACTTGCGCGGGCGCGCTTACGTAGAGCTCGACGCCGACATCTTTGCTCCTAGTTACTTGCCGCCAGGCGGCGAGAGCGGCGCGCAGCTCGACGCGCGCGCGGCGCTCGCCTTCGCGATGGTGCTGCGCAAGCTCGAAGGGCTGCGCGGCAACCTCGTCATCGTCAGTCACGGGTTGCTGTGCGCATCGCTCGTGCGTGGCCATGTGACGCTCGCCGGCGGAGTCGAAGCGCCCGCGCATTTTACGAATGCATCGCTCACCACCATCGAGCGCATCGCGCCGTTCAGGGTCGTCCTGCTCAACGACGCCGCGCACCTCGCGGACTTGAACGTTGCAGGCGGCGCGGTCTAGCCGGCCCGCTTGCGTCTACGGCCATTGGTGATGCGCGGGTCGGTGACCTCACGCACACCGCTTTGCGGATCTGCAGCCTCGCCGAGCCAGACGAGCGCTTCGTTCGCGCGCGCGAATGAACGCACGAGCTGATTCTGCGCGGTGTGAATCACCCACAGCGCAAGCGCGCGGCCCGGGGCTGACTCCGCGACGTACGCGGTCTGCGCGGCCTTAGCGCCGATGCAGCGCTGCACCGATACGAGCTGCTCGCGCGCCTCGAGCTCGTAGCCGCTGACGGCCGATAGACTCACGATCGCGCGCAAGCCTGGTGGTGCCAACGCGATTTGCGCTCGCACCTCGCGCTCGCACGACAGCGCGATTTGAGGCGTGAGGTCGCCCTCGAAGGTAACTTCGAGCCAGCTGGTCGCACGCCGATGTACTGCATAACGGCCTAACGCCATCATTTGGCAGCCTAAGGGATCGCTTCTTGTGGCCGCAACGTCACGCGCGGTCTAGCTAGCTTTTTTGTCGAACGTTGTGGCTTGGTCACAGCGACGTACGCGGGCTCACCACATGTCGATGATGCGCGCGCCGAGCTCGAGCTCGAGCGCAGCGTCCGCAAGCTCATCGCCCTGCGCCAACACACCGGGCAGACCTCCGGTATGAATGAAGAGCGCAGTCTTGGGTTTGTCGACGAGCTGCGACAAGCCATAGAGCGCTTTGCCCGTGTAAACGGGGTCCAGCACGAGTCCACACGCGCGCGAGACTTCGACGATGAACCGTTGCTGCTCGCGGGTCGAAACCGCATACGCCGGCCCTTTGTAGCGATCGATGACGCTGAGCGGCGGCTCGCGCGCAGGTATGCCGAGATATGCACAGGCCTCGAAGATGAGCCGCGCCGCGATCCGCTCGAAGTAAGCCGCGTCATCGCAGACCGCCATCGCGAGCACGCGCGGTGCGACCCCGTGCAGCGCAGCGCCGAGCGCGACGCCGGCCGCCGTGCCGCCGGAGCCACACGCGTGCACGACGGCTTCGAGCTCGGAAGGCGCACCCGCTTCGCGACCATCGAGCTGAGCGCGCACCTCAGCCATCGCATCGACATAGCCAAGCGATCCGAGACCGTTCGAGCCGCCTTCGGGTATGACGTACGCGCGTTCACCGCTCGCCGTGAGCTCTTCCGCGACCCTGCGCATCCACGTGTCGCGGTCTCGGTATTGCTCTGGGCTGATGAGGCGGATTTCGGCGCCAGCGAGCACGTCCAGCAGTGCGTTGCCCGTGCTCGGCGCAGGCGCAGGCTTCGAGAGCGTGCGCAACAGCAGCACCGGTCGCAGGCCGAGTCGACGCGCCAGCAGCGCCGTCGCGCGCGCATGGTTGGATTGAAAGCCGCCGCAGGTGACGACGGCGCTCGCGTTCTGCGCCAGCGCGTCGGCCAGCAGATACTCGAGCTTGCGGATCTTGTTGCCGGCTTCCGGCCCGCCGGTCATGTCGTCGCGCTTCACCCAGACGCGTGTGCCGACTAGCGCGTCGAGCGCATCGTGTCGGAACAGCGGGGTGGGCAAATGCGCGAGGTCGAGCTTCGAAGGTCGCATGCGCGAGCATCGTGGCTCAGCCACCGCGTGATGTGAACGCGGCGGAGCGCTCTACTGGATCGCGCCCAGCGGAACCAGGTTCTTACTGAACGTTGCGTTGTAGACGCCGGTGCACATCGGCTGGCTCATCGGGTCGTACTTCACGTAGTTAACTTGCCCCTCGAGCACGTTCGCGTTTTGCACGCGGATTTCATCGCCATCGATCTGCGATTCGACCTGGCCGGCCTTGGTCGCGACAGTCTGAGTCACGCGCACAGTGCAGCCCTTGAGCACGACAATCGTAGTCACGTCCGAGTCCAAGCGGTTCTCGGTGACCATCCGGAGCCCAGGCGCACCACTTTCAAACTCGACCATGTTCGGGCTTTGGATCTCCCCGCAGGTTCCACTGACCTGGGTGTAGAGCGGCTGGTACCTGCCGTTCACCGGAGCACAGACTTGATCGTCCACGGCGCAACCCACGAAGCTGAAGGCTGACCCAAGCGTGAGAAGAAGCGCTGCTAACCGACTCATGCTGCGTAGTCCCATCTGAGTTTGCTCCAAGCAGGCTCACCCAACTCAACACCCGAGCGATCGGTCGCAGATTCTCTTCAGGTGAGCAACAAGCGTACACACCTTGCGGGGTAGATTGCGAGCGGGGGCTCGCGCTTTGTCGTGCACAAAATCTGCTGTACACGCAATGTTACCGTGTAACGCGATTCGGCACAGATCCTTCGCTCAGGTGCGGGCGGGGCGGAGGGGCGCAACACGGCGACCCAGGCCCGACAGCGCGCCTTGAGGTACGCCGCGCGTCGGTTCCAGAGTGGTGGGTGGAAAACCCGTAGCGCCACCGGACCACTGGTGGACGGTAGAGAGCGGGAAAACCAATCGCCTTGACGCAGCACATGAGGCAAACGCCCGTTGATCGACTCGCGCGCCCCCGGACCATCGGCGGCTACGACCTCGTGCGCCGTCTGGGTGTCGGCGGAATGGCCGAAGTGTTCGAAGCGGCGCGCAGCGGTCCGCACGGCTTTCGCAAGCGCGTCGCGCTGAAGCGGATCCTCCCGCACGTCGCTTCCGATCCGACGTACGTGCGCATGTTCGTCGACGAAGCCTCGCTCGCCGGCCAGCTCGACCATCCGAACATCGTTCAGATCTTCGACTTCGGTGAGGACAACGGCGAGCTGTATCTCGCCATGGAGCTGGTCGAAGGCACCAGCGTGAGTCGCATCTTGCGCGCCGTCGCTGCGGAGCGGCAAACCGTACCGCTCGACGTCGCGTTGCACTTGGGCGTGCAA
>JAYUYY010000673.1:0-4238 GCA_043752225.1 Sandaracinaceae bacterium
CACGACACGATCCCGAACACGCAGGTCGAGGACACCGAGCCCAACCGCGAGGTCGTCAACTTCGTCGAGAAGTACCGCAAAGCGGTCGAGACCCGTGACATCGCGACGCTGATCGCGATCGCCTCACGCGACTACTTCGACGACATGGGCACGCCTGCCGGCAACGACGACGTCGACTACGACACGCTCAAAGCAGGCCTTGTGCTGGTGCGCCAGGAAGTGATCGACGCCCGCTATCAGATCAGCTACCGCGGCCTGACCTACATGCCGAACGACAAAGTGCTGGTCGACCTGCTCTACACGGGCTGGTTCAAGGTCGCGACGCCGGATGGACCGCAATGGCGGCGCCGCCTCGAGCCGCACCGCATCGTGATCGCGCGCGAGAGCCGCGACTACCGCATCCTCTCGGGCATGTGACTCGCGCGATCCGCTGAGCGGGCCGGCGGCCCAGAGCCGACGCGCTGTAGGCGGCAGTACGTGCCGAGCCGCAGTAGGTGAAGGGTGCTTTACGCGCTTGTTGAACCGGCGAGCGCGCCCACGGTAGGCTTGTCCTTCACTTCGCCGCCAGCCAACCCGGCCAACGGCTCGTCTTTCCTTCGAGGTAAGCGCCGGACATGGGCGGCGGATCCGACTCGAAAAAGCAGCTCGGCAAGATCATGCTGCAACAGCGCGTGGTCTCGGCCGAAGACCTGCAAGAAGAAGCCGCGCGTCAGGCCGCGGAAGCGGGCCGCGAGACGACCGCTGAGCTCATCGCCCGCGAACGCGCGCCCGTGCTCGAGGCGCTTGCAGCGCTGAGCGCCGAGCACAACGTGCCGAGCGTGGATCTGAGTGAGCGCGTGGTGCAGCTCGCGATCTTGCGGCTCGTACCCGCCGAGATGGCGCGAGAACGGCTCGTGATGCCTTTTGCGATCGAAGGCGAAGGCCTGTCGATCGCGCTGGCCGCGCCCGGCGACAGCGAGCTGCTCGAGGAGCTGGCGTTCATCGTCGGCAAACCCGTTACGCCGCACGTGTGTCTGCCCGAGATGCTGCGCAACGTGATCGAGCTCGCGTACGCCAAGCTCGCGCGCGGCGAAGAGCAGCTCTATGTCGGCATCTACGTGACGAGCTCGCAGCTCGCAGCGTTGGGCTTGCCGAACGTCCCGCGTGCGCCCGATCCGATGCGACCGGTGAGCGAGCCCGAAGCGGCGAACGCCGGCAAAGCCGCGAGCTCGCCGAGCTATGCGTTGCGTGGGTCGGGGATGCCGAGCGAGCCGCCGGAGCTCGACGACGCGTTCGGCCAACGCACGCGTCCTTCCGAGATGCCGCCTATGATGGCGCCCGCGAGCGAAGCGCGCGTGCTGCTCGCCTCGGGTGACGCAACATTACGCGAGCCGCTGCATGCAGAGCTCGCGAAGCTCGGCATGACGGTGATCGAGGCGGACAGCGGTGTGCGCGCGCTCGAGATCGCGCGCGAGCACGATCTCAAAGTGCTCGTCATCGATGCCGACCTCGAGAAGGTTCACGGCTTCGACGTCTGGCGGCGGCTGCGATCGACAGCGCGCTTCGCACAGGCCGCGGCGATCGTGATCACCGGTGGCCCGCGGCAATGGCGCTTGCGCGAAGATCTGCGCGAAGTGCTCGGCGTGCTGCATTGCCACGCGCGTCCAGTCGATCCCAAGAAGCTCGCGCGCTCGGTGCGCATCTTGCTGGATGATCCGCACGCACCACCTGAGCTCCCGCCGTTGAGCGCCGAGTCCGAAGCGCTTTGGAACAGCGCGATGCAAGCGTTTCAAAACGGCAGCCTCGATCAGGCCATCTCTACACTCGAGACCGGCCTCGCCCTCGAGCCCGATGCGTTCGAGCTGCGCTATCACCTTGGGCTGCTCTACGGTCGGCGCGACAACGCGTTCGCCGCCATTCACGCGCTCGAGCAAGCGGTGGCGCTGCAGCCGCACCATTTTTCGGCGCTCAAGAACCTTGCGGTTGTGTATCAGCGTGCGGGTTTTCGCCACGCGTCAATCGACGTATGGCAACAGGCGATGTCGGCCGCGCCCGACGACGAAACCCGGGCCACGATTCGCGAGCACATGTTGAGCCTGTTGTGAGACATCATGCGTCTGTCTCGAAGTGGCGGCTCTGTCTCAAAGCAGCGCCCGTCACACGAAATAGCGCGTCTCGAAATAGCTTCCGCCCATGAAATTCCTGTGCAGCAACTGTAAGGCCAAGTACCAAATCGCCGATGAAAAGGTGATCGGCCGCACGCTGCGCATGACGTGCCGGCAGTGCAAGCAAGAGATCGTGATTCGCGGCGACGCACCGGTGCGCGCGGCATCCGGACCGGTCGCGATGCCTTCGATGCCTGCGCCGGCTCCGTCACCGCTCGCAGTCGACTTTCAGCGCCAGCTCGGCGGTCCGGTTCGCGCGAGCCTCGCTCCGCCACCGCCGTTGCTCGACGCATGGCACGTCGCGATCAACGAAGTGCCGGTCGGTCCGATGCGGCGCGAAGACGTCGCGCGGCGCATCGCAGCCGGCGCGATCAACCCGGAGTCGCTGGCTTGGCGCGAGGGCCTCGACGACTGGCTTCCGGTTCGCCAAATCCCGGAGCTCGCAGTGCTGCTCGGTGCAGCGGCCCCGCCACCAGTCCCGTTCGTTCCGGCGATGCCGGGCCAGCGCGCGGACATGGCGCCGATGGGCGGTCGCGCGGGCGCTGCGCCGGCATTTTCACTCGACGATTGGGCGCCACCTGCGCCCGATCCCACGGCATCGCATGCGCTGCGCGCCAGCCCGATGACGGTGATGACGGATGACGGAGTACGCGGCGCGCGCGCGCAGCCGCTCGGCCTGATCGTATTTGGGATCGGCCTGTTCGCGTTGCTGATGTCCGCGATGACGATCTTCGGAGCGCGCTGGTTGCGCGAGACCGAGCAACCGGGCGCGACCGCACCGGCTGCGGCCGCGGTCACCGGACCGACCGAGCCGGCGGCGCCGACCACGCCTGCGCCATCCGCTGAGGATCCGTCCGACGATGACGCACCCGAGATGGTGATCGAGCTCGACGATGTCGGCGTGCAAGATCAAGCGCCGTCGCGCACCGGCCCTCGTACGAGCACCGCGACGAGCGGTACCAAGACGAGCGGCGGCGCCAAGAAAGATCTCACAGACGCCGAAAAAGCCATGCTCGCGCGCATGGGCGGCGGCGCGGATCCCACGCTCACCGGCATCGGCACCAAGACGAACAACCCGCGTACGAGCGGCGGCGGTGCTCAGGCCGGCGGCCTCACCGCCGATCAGCTCTCGAAGGTCGTCATGCAAGGCCGCAAGAACCTGCAGCGCTGCTACGAGAGCGCGCTGCGCGGCAGCGGCTCCGACGAGACGATTCGCCTCGACGTCGAGATCACGATCTCGCCTTCCGGCAACGTCACCGCGGTCAGGACCGGCGACGGCGGCCTGCCCGGCATGAAGGAATGCGTCCAGCGCACCGTGAAGATGTGGCGCTTCCCCAACGCCGGCGACTCCACGCAGACCAAGTTCCCCTTGGTCTTCCAACCCGGCGCCTAACTCTCAGTTAAGCGAGCCTCATCGACGCGCTCCCCACGCGAAGCACGCCGCATCTGAATGCTGACAAGCAGTTTAGAAGTGAACGATGCGGATGCGATGGCTGTGCGTATCGGCGATGTAGAGGTCGCCGCGCCCGTCGAGCGCGATGCCGTATGGCCGGTTGAGACGCGCTTGCGTGGCTGAGCCGCCGTCCCCGTTTCCATCGATGCCGGCGCCGCCCTGCTGACCGCAGCGCCCGGCCACCGTGCTGATCGTGCCTTCCACATCGACCTTGCGCACGCAGCTGTTGAAGGTGTCCGCGATGTAGAGCTCGCCCTGCGCGTTCACCGCGACGTCGGTAGGACGCCGGAGCAACGCTTCGAGCGCTGGGCCACCATCGCCGCTGTCACCGCCGGCAAAGTCGCGGTCGAACGTATCGGGGCCCGAGCCCGCGACGGTGCGAACCACACCGTCTTCGGAGAAGCTGCGCACGCGGTGGTTTCCGGTATCGCAGAAGTACAACGTGCCATTCGCGCCCATCTCCATGCGACCGGCAGGCGGCGCTGACTGACTGAACGGCTGATACATCAGCGCTTGCGTGCCCGGGCCGTCATCGCCCAAGAAGCCTTGCGGTTTTTGCGCGGCGCACTTGCTGTCGGCGGCGCTCTCGGCAAGGCACAGCTTGCAGCTTTCGCTGCCATCGCTTTGCGGCGCGCATATGC
>JAYUYY010000674.1:0-10480 GCA_043752225.1 Sandaracinaceae bacterium
CCGAGCTTCCGGCCAGTGAGCTGCCGGTGATCATGAAGCTCGAAGCCGATCGCATGCACAACCTCGTGCTGCGACCGCCGCAAGTGCGCTCCGAGAAAGACGTCGTCGCGAACGAACGACGCTTTCGAGTCGACGATGACGTCGAAGGCGAGACGCACGAGCTGCTCTATAAGCTCGCGTACAAGCGCCACCCGTACGGGCACCCGACGATCGGCTCGATGCGCGACATCAAAGCGTTCACGCCGCGCGACTGCGAGCGCTTCTACAAGACGTATTACGCACCCAACAACGCGCTGCTCGTGGTGGCCGGCGACTTCGAAGAGAAGAAGCTGCTCGCCGACGTGCAGCGGCTGTACGGCAAGCTCAAGGCCGCGAAGATCCCGCCGCCGCCGACCCGCGTCGAGCCCGAGCAAACCGAAGAGCGCATCAAGCGGCTCTACCGCACGACGCCGACCGCGAAGCTCGCGCTCGGCTATCACGCGCCGTCGTTTTCGGATCCCGACTACTCGGTGCTCTCGCTGATCAACGAGATCCTGTTCGTCGGTCGCAGCGCGCGCGTGTACCAGCGCCTCGTGCGCAAAGAGCAGCTCGCTGCCGAAGTGCACGCGGGCATCGCGCCGTTCATCGATCCCGGGCTCTACGACATTTGGGTGACGCTTCAGCCGGGCGCGACGATCGCCAAGACGTTACGCATTCTCGAGGAAGAGCTCGAGCGGATCGCGACCGTGCGCGTGAAGCCACGCGACCTGGTGCGCGTAAAGAATCGCGCCGAGCTGAGCTTTCTGATGGCGATGGAGACGAGCGCGGGCAAGGCGGAGCAAATCGGTTTCTACGAGACCGTGCTCGGCGATGCGGGCAAGGTGATGCAGCGGCTCGAAGAGTTCCGCGCGGTCACGGCCGACGACGTGCTGCGCGTCGCCAAGCTCGTGCTCAATAAAAAGCACCGCACGCGGCTCGAAGTGCTGCCCGCGGAGAAGAAGAAGTCTCCCGCGCGGAAAAAGTCTCCCGCGCGAGGACCCGCGCGGAAAACCAGCAAGAAGAAGAGCCGGTCATGACGCGACGCTTTGCAACGCGCGCTGGCTCGGTGGTGTTGACCGAGCGCTCGGATGCGCTGCCGGTCGTGGGCTTGGGCGTCACGCTGCGCACCGGCACGCTGTTCGATCCGATCGGCAAAGAAGGCCTGGTGCGGATGCTCGGCCGCGCGATGCGCATGGGCACCGCGGAGCTGCACGGTAACAAGCTCGAAGAGCATCTCGACGAGCTCGGCGCGCAGCTCTCGATCTCGGCTTCGCAGAGCTACGTGCACGTCGGCGGCGCGGTCGTCGCGCACAACCTCGAGCCGTTCACCGAGCTGCTCGCGGGCATTCTGCTCGAGCCCGCGCTGCGCAGCGGCGAGCTGCAGCAAGTGCGGCGTGAGCTGCGCGCGGAGCTCAGCGCTTCGTGTGATGACGATCGCTCGCTGTGCTTTCGCCATTTTCGCAGCTACGCGTTTCTGGATCAGCTGGCTGGGCGGCCGCGGACCGGCACGCTCGCGAGCTTGACGCGCATCACGCAGAACGACATTCGCGCGCACCACAAGAAGCACCTGACCGCGGACAACCTGGTGTTCGGTGTGTGGGGCGACTTCGAGCACAAGCAGCTCGCCAAGCTGCTCGATAAGCACTTCGGTGATGTGCCGCGCAAGAACGCGCCGACGCTCGAGGTGCATGATCCGATCGTGCCGCCCGGCCGACGGATCTTGATCGTCGACAAGCCGGAGCGCTCGCAAACGCAGATCGCGATCGGCACGCTCGGCAGCAAGCCTAGCGAGCGCTCGCACGTGCCGCTGATCGTAGGCAACACCGCCTTCGGCGGGCTGTTCAGCTCGCGGCTCAACGAAGAGGTGCGCGTCAAGCGCGGGCTCAGCTACGGCGCGAGCAGCAGCCTGACCGTGTCGCGCGGACGCGATCTCTGGGCAATGCACACGTTTCCTTCAGCGAAGGACGCGGTCGCGTGCATCGAGCTGCAGCTCGGGCTGTTCGATCGCTGGATCGAACGCGGCATCAGCGAAAAGGATCTCGCCCGCACCAAGAGCTATCTCGAGAAGAGTCACGCGTTCGAGCTCGACACGCCGAGCAAGCGGCTCGATCAAGATCTGGACGTAGAGCTGCTCGGCTTCCCGAAGCGCTATCACAGCCACTTCGTCGAGCACGTAAAAAAGATCGATCGTGATGACGTGCAGCGTTCGCTGCGACAAGGTCTGGCGCTCGAAAGCCAGGTCATCACGATCGTCGCGACTGCTAAGGAGCTGCGGCCGCAGCTTGCGCGTCTACCGAACGTTGCGAAGATCGACACCGTCGCTTTCGACGACGTGTAGTTCAGTCGCAGCTGGTCGTGCAGTCGCTTTGATCATCGTCACAGGTGACCATGCACGAGTTGTCGTCGCAGCCTGCGACGCATTCGGTGTGGTCATCGGTGCAGGAGGTCGTGCAGTCGTCCACGTCGATGTCGCCATCGCCGTCCTCGTCGTTACTGACGCAGGCCGTGACCGCAAGACAGCAAGTGAGCATGGCGATTTGTGCGAGCTTGGTAAGCATGAGTTCTCCCTCCAGCCCAGCGAAAATGCTGGCTGAGCGCAGCCGTTTTTGCTGCGTCTCCCGTTCGCCCTCCGATGTAGGCACACGGTCTAACTTGGCAACGGTGTAACGGAATTTTTTCGGGGCGTTGCGCCTCCAGGGCTGGGGCGATCAGGATTCCAAGGTGCGCACGCCGACCTAACTTTCAGTTGGGGTGCGCGGCTGCATCGGGCTCTGCGGAGACCTCGGTTCGTATGCGTGCGCGCACAACTAGAGCTGTGCACCTCGCTCGTCTCGGGCGCCGCGCATGAACGCATGGAGGCGCGCTGGCCCACCCCAGATGTTCGCTCGCTGCCAGCAAAAACAGGCTAGATGCGCGCCGTTCCCCACGAGATTTCTGTGCGCGTCCGTGCTCCCGCGAGCGCATGGAGCTCACTTGATTTGTAGAGCTTGGTTGCGCATGCAGAGCTCGTCCCTCAAACCTGCGTGTCTCCAAAACGGTCTGGAGGTGAAGAGCTTGTTCAACCGAAGTTTGCATCGAGGTTCTGCTGGACACACGAAATCCCAATCGCCAGCTCGCAGTCTGCGCGCTCGTTCTTTGCAACTGCCTGGTGCTCGCCTGTGAAGGTCAGATTGGTCCGAGCCGCATCGGCACCGAGAGCGCGATCGGAAATGCTTCCGACGCGATCGAGCGTTCGAACGGTCTAGCGAGCGGCAGCGATCCAAACCGGAATGACGGCACGCCCTCTGACGATGGGACCGGAGCCGAGGCGGATGGCGATAGCGCCGGCGGCGGCGCCCCACCCAGCTGCGATGTTCCTTACGCGGCACCGAGCTCGCTGCGCCGTCTGACGGACTTGCAGTACCGCAACAGCGTGCGCGACATGTTTGGAGGCGCCGTGGTCCCGACGATCGGGTTGCCCGAGAGCCAGCCTAACCTCGGCAGCACGGGTCTCACCGCCGAAGCCGACGCGAACATAGTCTCCGCCGTCGGTGCGGCGCGCATCGCGGACTCGGCAGAAGAGATCGGCGTGCTCGTGACCGCGGGCCTCGCCGCAATCCTTCCGTGCTTTCCCGCGGCGCAAGACTCGAGCTGCGCGGACACGTTCATCGACACGTACGGCGCGAAGGCGTTTAGGCGTCCGCTCGAAGAAGAGGAGCGCGCGATCTTGCGGTCGGTGTACACGATCGCGGAAGCGGACTTCTCGTTCGAAGAGCGCATCGGTGTGGTCGCGAGCGCGCTCGTGCAGATGCCTCAGTTTTTGTACGTGGTCGAAGCGGGCGAAGAGCTCGACGAGCCCAACGCGCCCGAAGGCGTGCGGCGCTTCAGCGGTTACGAGATGGCCTCGCGCCTGTCCTATCTGTATTGGGACAGTGTTCCGGACTCGGCGCTGCTCGTTGCCGCCGAGAGCGGCGAGCTCGACACGCCCGACGGCATCGAGGTGCAAGCGCGTCGCCTGCTCGACGACGATCGCGCCGCTAGGCCATTGCGCAGGTTCTTCCGCGAGTGGCTCCACCTTCCGGAGCCCGAGGAAAAAGATCTCTCGGTCTACCCGAGCTACGACGAAGAGCTCGCTCACGCGTTCGACCAAGAGCTCGACAGCTACCTCGACGTGATCATCCAAGATCGCGACGCGACGCCGGAGACGCTGCTGACGAGCGACGTGGGCAACGTGAACTCGGTCATGGCGAGCTTCTTCGGCATGGACGAGGGAGTCAGCGAAGGCCCGAGCAACTGGCAGCGCGTGACGCTTCCGCCAGAGCGCGCCGGCTTGTTGGCGCGGCCTGCAGTGATGGCCGGGCTCGCGTATCCCGCGGACAGCGCGCCGATTCACCGTGGCAAGTTCGTGCTCAATCGCCTGCTCTGCATCGAGCTGCCCTCACCGCCTGCCGATGCGCTCGCGCGTCAGCCGGTGACGCCGGTCGGTGCAGGCCAGCGCGAGCGATCGGCGGCACGGCGGCAGGTCGCGGAGTGCGCGGGTTGTCACGACATGATGGATCCGCTCGGCCTCGGTCTCGAAGAGCTCGATGGAATCGGTCAGTACCGCACGCAGTACGCGGACGGCTCGCCGGTCGATACGCGCGGCGCGATCCAAGTCACGACCGACGTGCAAGGCGAGTTCTCCGGCGTTCAAGAGCTCACCGACCTGTTGTCGCAGAGCGACGACGTGAAGCAGTGCGCCGCGCGGCAGTGGATGCGCTACGCGCTCAGCCGCATGGACACCGCCGACGACGGCTGCTCGCTCACAGCGCTCACGCAGGCGTTCGAAGACGCCGACTACTCACTGCACGAGCTGTTCGTCGCGGTGACTCGCACCGATGCGTTCCGGTATCGCCGACTGGAGGTTAGTCAATGACTCGTGTTTCACGCCGGATGTTCCTACGCGGTGCCGGTACCGCTGCGCTCACGCTGCCGTACTTGGATTACTTCGCCGGCAACGCGCGAGCCCAGACAGCCAGCACGCCCAAGCGGCTCGTCATCTTCCAGCACCCGCAGGGCATGGTGATGGACCGCTGGACGCCGAGCACCACCGGCACCGGCTTTGCGATATCGGACATCCTTGCGCCCCTCGAAGCGCACCACGACAAGCTGCTCGTGCTCTCCGGCATCGACAACCTCGTGCGGCGACAGATGATGCGCGGCAACGCGCACAACCCAGCCGCGCGCAGCCTGCTCACGTGCTTTCCCTACGCCGGCAGCATGAACGCGGACGGCACGGTGAAAGCAGCCGGCAATCAAGTCGAGAACGGTGCGGCGTTCGGTCCTTCGATCGATCAAGTCGTCGCGAGCCGCATGGGCAACCCGACGCGGTTTGCGCGCCTCGACTACAAGGTCAATGGAATGGGCGTCGGCGAGAACCAGATCTTCTGGGGCGAGAACCAAGTGCCGATCGAAGCGGAATCGGATCCTGGCGTGGCATACGCGCGGCTGATGAACGAGATCGGTCCAGTCGAGGTGACCGAGCCGACCTTCGGCGATCGCATCCGCGCGCACCGCGGCAGCGTGCTCGATTCGGTGCTCGGCGGTTTCGACCGCCTGCTCGGCCGCGTCGGCGCCGAGGATCGCAGCCGGCTCAACGCCCACGCCATGCTGATCCGCGACCTCGAGCAACAGGTCGACGCGCCCATCATCGAGAGCTGCTCACCTCACACGCTAGCGCTCCCGAGCGGCTTCGACTTCGCGAGCCGCGACTTCGACAACACCTCCGCACCGGCGTTGATCGACAACTTGGTGCTGGCGCTCTCGTGCGATCTCGCGCGCGTCGCGACGGTTCAATTCGCTGACGGGCACGCCCCGACGTTCGGCTGGCTCGACGCGGACGTGCCAGGTCCGTGGGAGAACTGGCACGACATGATTCACTCGGGTCAAAACGATCCGGCGAGCGTAGAGACGATGGTGCAGTGCCAGCGTTGGTACACGCAGCAGTTCAACTACCTGCTCGATCGGATGGACTCCGTCGTCGAAGCCGATGGCAACACGCTGCTCGATAACAGCTTGGTGCTGTGGATCAGCGAGTTTGGCAACGCCGGCGTCCACGACACGCGCACGTTGCCCGTGGTGATCGCAGGCGGCCTCGGCGGTCAGATCACGACCGGACGTCATCTGTCGATGGCAGGTCATACGACCGGCGATCTCTACAGCACGATCCTCAATCTCTTCGGACACGAAGATCAAACGTTCGGGCTCACCGAACCGCTGAACGGCGACACCCTCAACCGCGGCCCGTTCGACTTGAGCTGAGGCGCCGCCAGATCAGGAAGCTCGCGACCGGCACCAGCATCGGGAGCACCAGGCCTGGGCCAGCGAGACCTGCGGGCAAGAGCGCTGCGCCGTTGCCGGCAAGCGCCGCGGCGTAGAGCGCGTTGCCGAGGCTCGATGCGAGCGCGAAGCTCGCGATCGAGACGCGCGTTGCGCCGGCCGCGATCGAGATCGCTTCGGCGAACACCGGCACCGGTCGGCTGAGCAACACGAGCGCGAACGCAGGCGTCGGCTGACTCGCGGCGGACGGAGCGGCGAGCCGCGCGGGCCACAAACGGCCGAACGCGTAGCCGAGCGCGCTGCCGAGGCTCAAGCCCGCAAACGAGAACGCGAAGCCGAGCGCGAAGCCGAGCCGGCCGCCAAGCAACGCGCCGAGAATGCTCGAAGGGATCGGCAACAACACATCGAGCGCGAGCAATGCTGCGCCGACCACGCCCACGGTGAGCGAGCCGCCGGTCTGCGCCGCGAGCCACTGCTCGCCCGGGAGCTCACCGATCAGCGCGAATGGGATGATCGGCACGAGCACCGCGCACGCGAGCACGAGCAAGCTGCGCTTCCAGTGCGCGCGCATGTCCTCGTTTTCGGTAGCGGGCGTTTCGACCATGATTTGAGGTACAAGCGAGCGCGATGGACTCTGCTGACAACTCGGGCTCGCTGCCCGGCTCTCCCAACAACTCGGCAAGCTTGCTCGAGCTACTCGATCTCGAAAGCGTCGCGCAAGGTGTGTTTCTCGGCCGACCTTCGGAAGATGGTCGCTCGCGCGTGTTTGGCGGGCACACGATCGCGCAAGCGCTGGCGGCCGCGTGCTTCTCGGTCGAGGACCACTTCGCATGCCACTCGCTGCATGCGTATTTCGTGCGCGCGGGGTTGCCCGGCCGTCCGACGGAGTACGAAGTCAGCGCGCTGCGCGATGGCAGCAGCTTCGCGACGCGCCAAGTGACGGCACTGCAACGCAATGAAGTCGTGCTCCAGCTGATCGCGTCGTTTCAGCGCGAGGAGACAAGCGATTCGTTTCAGCTCGCGATGCCCGAGGCGCCGAGCCCGGAGAGCTTCCCAGACGAAGCGGCGCGCATCGCACGCATGCTCGAGATCGTGCCGCCGGACATGCGCGATCTGGTGCGCCGCAAGATGCCGGTCGAGGCGATCCGCATCGATGACTTCGCGCCCGCCACGCCGCCCGACACGAGCGAAGCCGGCGTCGCCGCGTTCCAGCGCACGCGCTCGAGCCGCGTCTGGATGCGCGGCCGCGTCGCGCTACCGGACGCGCCGAACCTGCATCGCTGCGCGCTCGCGTATGCCAGCGATGCTGGACCGCTCGAGCCTTGCATGCGCGCGGTCGGAGCGTCGTTCGTCGACCCCACGTTGCAGATCGCGAGCCTCGATCACTCGGTGTGGTTTCATCGCCCGCTGCGCTTTGACGAGTGGCTGCTGTTCTCGTTCGAGAGCGTCTCGGTCGGGCATGGCCGCTGCATGAGCCGCGGGACGGTGTTCGATCGGCAGGGCCGGCTCGTGGCGTCGATCGCGCAGGAAGGCGTGCTGCGCAAGCGCGTGGAGTAAGTGGATCGCGCGCGGCGTGGGCGGCGCGAGATTAGCTCTTGAGCGCGTCGACCGTCTGGTCGGTGTAGCCGCCTTCGGCACCGTACTCGGTCGCCTCGATGCCCATCGCTTGGACCAACGTGAGCAGCACGTTGCTGGTGTTCTCGTCGCTAGTCGAGCGGTAGTGGATGCCGGGGTGCGCGAGCGCGCCACCAGCGCGGCCCGCAACGACGATCGGGTAATCGTTGATGCTGTGCGGCAAGCCCTCGGCGCAGTCAGTGCTGGCCAAGATCGCGCAGTTGTCGAGCACGTTGCCGTCGCCTTCGGGCGTGTTCATCAAGCGTTCGAGCGCGACGCCGAGCTGATCGACGATGAACGTCGTGACCGCGTGGACGCTCGGCTGGTCGGCGCCTTCGTCGTGGCTCAAGCCGTGGTGCTCGGTGGTCATGCCGAGCTCGCGGTACACCTGCACGCTGACCGAGCCGCTGAACATGATCGAGAAGACGCGCGTTTGATCGCACGCGAGAGAGAGCGCCAAGATCTCGGACATCGCCGCGTTGACGGCGGCCAAGTTGTCCGAGCCGAGATCGCCCGGATCGCTCGCTGCCATGCACGCGTTCGGCGGCGGCTCGATCATCTCGAGCGCGGTGATCTGGTTTTCGAGCGCGCGGATGCTGTCGAGGTGCTGGTCGAGGCGGATCTGATCGGTCCGGCCGAGCTTCAGGCGCAAGACGCGCGCGTCTTCACGCACCACGTCGAGCACGCTGCGCCGCAGCGCCAACCGCGGATCGATCACCGGCTCGCTGCCCAACGGCACGAAGCCGGTGCCGAACAAACGGTCGAACGCGGCGCGTGGCGAGTGCTCGGGCGGGTTCGTGTTGTCGGGACCGTTGTGTGAGAGGTAGCGCAGCGTGCTGCCTTCGCCGCTGATATTCGCGCGCGAGACGCCGAGCTCGAGCGAGCGAAACCGGGTCTGCGCGGCGCCGCTGGCGGTGTTCGCGGCGGCGAGCTCGGTGGCGACGAATTGATCGATCGAAGGCCGGCTGAAGGTCGACGCATAGGGCGCACCGTTCGGCTCCTGCGCGATGAACGGAGCGCCGGAGAGAATGCCGACCGTGCCAGCGTGGTGGCCGCGATCGTTGCCGCTCTTGATCGACATGCCCGAGACGACCGAGACGTAATCCTTCACCGGTGCAAGGCCGGCGAGCTCGGCGGTCAACGCGTAACCCGCACCGGTGCTGCTCGGCGTCCAATGCTCGAGCCGCACGCCGTTGCCCCAGAAGAAGACGCCGAAGCGCTTGGGTAGCGGCTCGGTTTGTCCGTGCGCAAGCCCCGCGTAGGCGGTGCCGTGATTGTTCAGCATGATGTCGAGCGTCGGCAGCGCGATCGCGCAGAGCGCGCCACCCGCGAGGCCGCGCAGCATGGTGCGGCGATGGAAACGCATGCGTCTCATGGCTGTGCTCCTGCACCCGCGTAGCGGAAGCCATCGCTCGTCGCGACGTCGATCAGCAGGTCGGGCAAGCGGTAGCTCAAAGCCACGAAGCGCTCGGCGAGCGCACGGATCACGCTGGCCTCGCCGCCAGTCTCGACGTGCGCGCCCGCGTAGCGATAGAGCTGGCGCACCACACACTCGGCGGCGTCCGGGCGGTCGCGCACCAAGAGCGAGAGCTCGCGCGCATCCGCGAACGCTTCGCCATCGAGCTCGCCGCTCGGATCGATCGCGTGACCGTCGTCATCCGGTCGATACGCGCCGATCGCGTCGAAGTGCTCGAACGCGAGGCCGATCGGATCGGTGCGCACGTGACAGCCCGCGCAGCTCGGCTCGACCGCGTGGGTCTTGAGCCGATCGCGCATCGTGGGTGCATCCGGGTTGGGCACCGGCAACACGGTCACGACGCCGGGCGGCGGAGCGGAGATCGTCTGACACAAGATGCGCTCGCGCACGAACTTGCCGCGACGCGTCGGCGAGGTCTCGCGCGTGTGCGCCATCATCGCGAGGATGCCGGGCTTGCCGAGCAAGCCAAGCCGCAGGCTGTCCTCGGGCAGCTCGAGCTGCGACATCGACGTGCCGCTGCCGTCCACGCCGTAAATCGCGGCGAGCCTGTCGTCGGCGAACACGAGGCGCGTGTCGAACACGTCGCGATAGTCGCCTTCGTCGCCCACCGTGATCTGCTCGATCGTGCGCAGGATGTCTTCGCGCATCGCGCTGGCGAGCGCTGCGTCGGTGCCCGGGAACAGCTCGCCATCCTTCGAGAGCGCTTCGAGCTCTTCGAGCCCGAGCCGCTCTGCATGGAACGTCGCGAGCGCTTCGCGCGCGCGTTCATCTTCGGACAACCGCTCGGCTTGCGCGCGCACGCCCACGGCCGTCAGCAGCTCGCCGGACTCTGCAGCGTCGAGCAGCATCGCGTCGGGCGTCGTGTCCAAGAACAAGAACGAGAGCCGCGCGGCCATGTCGTAACCATCGTAGCGAAAGCGCTCCGGTATCGTGGGATCGACCTCGCCGAGCTCGGCGCGAAACAAGAAGCGCGGTGACTGCAACATGCCAGCGAGCGCGAGCTCGATGCCCGACCAAAAGTCGCCGAGCTCTTCGGCCGCGTTCTCGGCCAGCGCGACGTAGCGGTCGACTTCG
>JAYUYY010000675.1:0-4220 GCA_043752225.1 Sandaracinaceae bacterium
CCGAGCAGGCCGAGCTCCTTGGCGCCCTCGATCAAGCTCGCGGGCAGCTGCTTCGTGCGCTCGATGTCACGCCACACCGCGTTGGCTTGTTCTTCGACGAAATCGCGCACCGACTGTTGGAGCAATCGATCTTCGTCGCTGATGCTGAAATCCATGCCGTCTCTCCTGCTGCTTCACGACCCGGCCAATCAACAGCGCTGTCGCGCCGGAGCTCCCCTCCGGCTCGCGAGGCGCTGGCTTCGTAACACGCACCGCCATTTCATGCGCGGGGGTTAGAAGACAGCCTATCGTCCGGTGCTGCCAAAACCGCCGCTGCCGCGGACGCTGCTGCTCAGCTCGGCGGCGCTTGCGACTTCGACGACGGCGACCTTGAGCACCGGCGCGACCACCAGCTGCGCGATCCGATCCCCGGGCTGGATCACGTGCGGCTCCTGCGCGAGGTTCACCAGCAACACCTGCACCTCGCCGCGGTAGTCCTCGTCGATCGTGCCCGGCGCGTTGAGCACCGTAATGCCGTGCTTCCATGCGAGCCCCGAGCGCGGGCGCACCTGACCTTCGCAGCCTTG
This sequence comes from Sandaracinaceae bacterium, assembly GCA_043752225.1. GTDB lineage: Bacteria > Myxococcota_A > Polyangia > Polyangiales > JAFGIB01 > JAYUYY01. The sequence continues at coordinate 567 of JAYUYY010000675.1, forward strand.
CGGCAGCTCGATCGCAAGGCCCGTCGGCACCGCGACGCGCTCACCCGGCGCGACGGTCAGCGCAGACGACAACGCCGCGCACAGGTCGAGACCCGCCGCGGCGTCGGTTGCGTAGGCAGGGAGCGAAGCGAGCCCGGGGCGCACGACGTGCACTTTGAGCTTCGCTTCGATCATCGCCATCTGATCGTGTCTCTCTTCAGCTCAACGACCGCGGAATCCGCCTCCGCCGCCCCGTCCACCGCGATCGCCACCACGTCCACCGCGATCACCACCGCGATCCGGACCGCGGTCTTGCGGCGGACGCTCTTCGTAGCCTTCCGGCTTCGGCAAGAGCGCCTTGCGCGACAACCGCACGCGGCCTTCGCGATCGACCTCGATGATCTGCACGTCGACCTCGTCGCCGAGGTTCATCACGTCTTCGACGCGATCGACGCGCTCGTACGCGAACTCCGAGATGTGCAGAAGGCCGTCTTTGCCCGGCGCGAACTCGAGGAACGCTCCGTAAGCCTCGACGCGCACGACGCGCGCCTTGTACTTGTCACCAACCTCGGGGGTCATGGTGAGTGAGCGGATGATCTCGATCGCCTTGGCGACGCTGACCTGATCCGGCGAGGCGATCGACACGGTGCCATCGTCCTCGATGTCGATCGCGCAGCCGGTCTGGTCGACGATCGCCTTGATCATCTTGCCGCCAGGTCCGATCACCGCGCGGATTTGATCAGGCTTGACCTTGATCTGCGTGATGCGCGGCGCGTGCTTCGAGAGATCGCCGCGGTGCGTCGCGAGCACTTCGTTCATCTTGCTGAGCACGTGCAAGCGCGCGATGCGAGCTTGCGACAGCGCCTTCTCCACGACCTCACGCGTGAGGCCTTGGATCTTGATGTCCATCTGGATGGCGGTGATGCCCTTGTCGGTGCCACAGACCTTGAAGTCCATGTCGCCGAGGTGGTCTTCGTCGCCCAAGATGTCGGTGAGCACCGCGTAGCGATCGCCCATGTGAATCAGGCCCATCGCGACGCCCGCGACCGGCGCCTTGATCGGAACGCCTGCGTCCATCATCGCGAGAGCGCCGCCGCAGACGGTGGCCATCGACGACGAGCCGTTCGACTCGGTAATCTCGGACACGAGGCGAATCGTGTACGGGAACTCTTCGTTGCTCGGGAGCATGCCGGCGAGCGCGCGCTCCGCGAGGTGACCGTGACCGATTTCGCGGCGACCGGGGCCGCGCATCGGGCGAACTTCACCGACCGAGAAGGGCGGGAAGTTGTAGTGGAGCATAAACCTCTTCCACTCCTCGTCGACCAAGCCATCAATGCGCTGTTGGTCGCGCGAGGTGCCGAGCGTCGTCGTGCAGATCGCCTGCGTCTCGCCGCGGGTGAACAGCGTCGAGCCGTGCGTGCGCGGAAGGAAGCCGACCTCGATCGTGATCGGACGCACGGTCGTGAAGTCGCGGCCATCGACGCGGCGTGACTCATCCACGATCTGAAGGCGCATCGTGTCGTAGCGAAGGTCTTCGTACGCCGTCTTGATGAACGCTTCTTGGCCCGGGAACTCGCCCACGAGCGCCGCGACGGTCTCCTTCTTCACCTTGTCGAAGAGGTCGTAGCGCTCGCCCTTCTCGGTGACCGAGCAAGCCTTGACGATGCCGTTGAGCGCGACCGCCTTCACGCGCTCGCCGAGGCCCGCGGGCGGCTCGACGGGCGTGTAAGCCCACTTCGCGACGCCGATCGCCTTGCGCATTTGCTCTTGCAGCTCGATCAGCGGCTGCACTGCGCGCTGGCCGAAGAACACGGCTTCGGCGAAGTCTTCTTCGCTGATCTGCTCGCACTCGCCTTCGACCATCACCACCGCGTCGCGCGAAGCGCTCATCACGATGTTGATGTCGCTCTTCTCGATCTGAGCCGAGGTCGGGTTCGCGATCCACTGACCGTCGACGCGACCGACGCGCGTGCTGGCGATCGGGCCCGCCCACGGGATCGCCGAGATGTGCAGCGCAGCCGACGCGCCGATCATGCCGAGCACGTCCGACGGGTGCTCGCGGTCGACCGAGAGCACGGTCGCGACGACCTGGATCTCGCAGCGATAGCCATCCGGAAACAGCGGACGCATCGGGCGGTCGATCAAGCGCGAGGTCAGGATCTCGTGGTCGCGCAGACGACCTTCACGCTTGAAGAAGCCGCCGGGGATCTTACCGGCCGCGTACGTCTTCTCGACGTAGTCGACGCTCAGCGGGAGGAAATCCACGCCGGGTCGTGGGGACTTGGTACCGCAAGCGGTGACGAGCACCACCGTTTCGCCGCAGGTGACGAGCACTGCTCCCTGGGCTTGCCGCGCGATGCGGCCCGTCTCGAGGGTGATCGTGGTGTCACCGATCTTGACGCTTTCTCGAATGATCATGGAACCGTTCCTTCTCTCGACCGATCGCGCAGATCGGCCGTGGCGACCGACGCTGGGTCGGTCGTGTGAGACACGGCGTGGCTTGTCGAAGCCAAGCGCTCCAGCTTCTTGCTGGAACGACGCCGTGCGCCATCTCGGAGGTATGGTCCCGGTCCTCGGTTCCAGAGCTGAGGAAGCGGTCACGCGAGAGATCGCGTCACGCGCACAGCGCTCGAATCGAAGAACGAGGGTCCACGCACCCCGAAGGGCTTGTGCTTTTCAATGAGCGTAGCGAGCCCTCCGAGACCATCCCGGCAAGGCTCCTCAACAAAGGCCTACCGGCGGATGCCGAGCGAGCCGATGAGAGTGCGGTACCGGCTCACGTCGCGTGAGCGGAGATAGTCGAGCAAGCGGCGGCGCTGGCTGACGAGCATCAACAGACCGCGGCGCGAGTGGTGGTCCTTCGCGTGGATCTTGAAGTGATCGGTGAGCTGCTTGATGCGCTCGGTGAGCAGGGCGACCTGAACCTCGGGCGAGCCCGTGTCCGAGCCATGCGTGCGGAACTTCTCGATCGTCTCGCTCTTGTGTTCGGTGCTCATCGTCATAGCAGCGTCCTGACAGTCTCTGCCCGGGGTTTCACCCGGTCGAAAACCGAAGCCGTGGCTCCGGTGAAAGAAGGTGCAAAGGCGCTCGCGCCCCGCGGGTAAAAGAGCCGGCGGAGTATGCCGACCGACCCCCACCCCGTCAAATCGATCCGCACCGTTTTTTAGTGCCTCCATATAGAGGAGGGCAGGGCCGGGGTCGGCGGCTGGCCGAGCAGGGCGTCGACTCTACCCGCGGTGGATGCGGTGAGGGCGATTTGCTCCGCCTGGGGCTCGGATTCGGTGACCAGCGGATAGCTGACCTGCACCGTACCGGTGAAGCGCGGGACCTCGAGCGTATCGACCGCGCCGAGCAGGCACTCGCGCAGCGTGTCCGAGATCCGGCCCTCGACGTGGGCGGAGATCACCTCACGCTCGGCGAGCGAAAACACGAACAGTGCGCGCCGCGCGTACTGCCCGCGACCTGCGCGGTCACGCCTGAAGCAGCCGCGCGCGAGAGGGAGCACGCGCTGCCTGAGCATGTCGAGCAACGGATTGGACGGCATGCCAGTGCCGATGCTTGCGGGCTTGGCGTTCGTAGCAGCGGCTACGACGGTTTGAGCGCACGGCCGCTCTTCCGCCAACGCGAGCGGTGCGGCGTCGCTGCTTAGACCTGACTTGCGCTTCGCCGGTCCGC
>JAYUYY010000676.1:0-4219 GCA_043752225.1 Sandaracinaceae bacterium
CTTGCATCTCGCGCGCAACGACTCGGACGCACGCTTCGTCAGCCGCTGGCTCGGCGTGCCGGTCAACGCGTTCGATGTGACCGCGGCGCTGCTCCGCACGCGGCGCAACGTGCCTTCCTCACTCATGCGCGCCGACGAGGTGAATCTCAGACAGCTGGGCCCCGCGATGTACTTCAGGCCGGCAGTCGTGCTCGAAGCGATCGCGCAGCGACATGGCCGCGAGCGGTTGGTACGCGCGCTGCACAACTACGCGCAAGCGCACCGCTTCCAACACGTGACGCTCGCAGATCTCGGCGCCGCATTCGACGCCGAGTACGGCGCCGGCTTTGCAAAGCGCGAGCTAATTCCAGCGCTGGAAGGTGGAGCCGACGCCTCAACCAGCGAGCACGCGCGTGCACCTAAGCTGTCGCGTTCGCTCACGTCGCGCGTGCTCGCGATCGTGCAGCATGCGCTTGCCTGGGTTGGTCCATGAGCGTCGAGCGATGAGGTCCACGACACGACGGCTGGCATTCGCGTCCAACGCGATCGTGCTCGCGTATGCGACGCGCACCGCCTTCGCGCTCGCTCTGCTCGGCCCGTTCGGGCTGCAGCTCGCGAGCGAGCTCGACGCACTCTCGAGCGATCAAGGAGGTAGCAGCGCAACCCGGTTCTTCGAGCTCGCGATCGCGACGCTACCCGCTCAGCTCGAACCGGCCATCGGAAGCGTCGCGTTCTACGCGTTGCTCGCGCCGTTGCTCAGCCAGCTCGTGCTCGAAGCGCTCTTGCGACCCGCACCGGTGCGCGCCCTGCTGCAACGCACGCGCCCTCGCTATTCGCGCGCGCTGCTCGCGAGCGTCGTGCGCTGGCTGCTGCTCGCGCTCTGCGTGCTGGTCGCGATCCCGGGCAGCGCCCTACTCGCTTCACTCTCACCGCTTGCGCTCGCGGAGGCGGCGCGACTTACGTGCGTCGCGATCGCGTGTTTCGCCGCGCTGTGGATCGGCACGACGCACGACCTCTGCGCAGCTGCGCTCGCGCGCGGGCCGGTCGCTCTGCGCTCGGCTCTGCTTCGCGCAGTGCAGGCCAGCAACGCTCACGCGAGCCTGCGCAACATCGCTTTCGGCCTTGGCTCCTTGGCGGTTGTCATCTTGAGCGACGCGACGGCGCGCGCGCTCGCCGCGCCCCTGCTCGCGCTCGGGACTCAGCAAGCGTTCGGCCTCGCGAACGCGTTCTTGCGCGCGCAGTGGCTCGCCGTGGCTGCGGAGCGCTTACGCGACTGAGACCTGAACGCCGAGCGACTCGCGCAACCGGAAGTACTGCTCCGACACGCTGAACAAGAGCAGGTCTTCGATCTTCTCTTTGGTCGTCAGCTCGATCGTGCCCATCGGCGGCTCGGCTTGGATCATGCGCGAGGCGATCTCGAGGTTGTTGCAGAGCAAGAAGCCCGCGCGACAACCGGTGAGCTCGACCGTACGCATCCAGAGCTTCACGTCGGTGCGCGCGCCGGCTTCGACGAAGCGCTTGCCGATGCTGGCGAGCAACTCGAGATCGGCAGGCTGCATGTTCGCGCGGATGTCCTTGGCCCAACGCTCGACGTTGGGATCGCCGAGGTTCACACCCGCGATTTGCATCGATGCGGCGAGCACTAGCTTCAGCTCGTCCTTGGTCTGGAACATCGTGCGGATGTAGTGCTCGGGCCGGTAGTAGCTCAGGTGCTTGCCGACGAGGAAGATCACCTCGAGCGGGTTCACGCCGGACAAGAGCGCGCTGCCGCACACGGTCGCAGGCGGCACCGTCGTCGCGTACGCCAGGCCGCCTTGGCGATCCGGGCACACGAACAAGCGCGGCGTGAGCGGTAAGCTGAGCACCTGCGTGGCGAAGCCGAACGTGCGCGCGAACGCGACGGTCGTGTTCATCACGTCGGGGATCAGGTCCTTCTTGCGCAGCTGCCAAGTCTTGTCGGGCTGCGCGCGGCTGCGCAGCACCGCGGGCATCACCGCTTCGAACAGCTTACCGACGACGAAGTCTTCGTCCGGGTGATAGAGGTCCTTCACCCAACGCTCGGCGGTGAGCCGAGACTTCGGCCGAATCGGACCTTCCGGCTTGTACTGCTCGTAGAACTGCTTGTGCTCGGGCTCGGCCTTCTTGAGGAAGGTCAGCGTCGCAGCGACGCACCACGCGTGATCGTAGCGGCGCGCATCGAAGTACAGCTTGTACAAGCTGCGATACGAGTCGATGCGATAGGGATCGGCCTTGAGCAGCGTTTGATGCTCGTTGACCGCGTCGTTGATACGGCCCGGCATCACCGCGTAGAGCTCTGCGAGGATCACGTGCTCCTGCAGGTTCTCCGGCATGAGCTTGGCGGACATGTTGAACGCTTCGGCCGCGCTATCGAGCGCACGCAAGCGATCGCGATAGATGACGCCGAGGTTGTGCCAGAGGTTCTGCTCGAGGACCTTGTCGCCCTTGCCCGTCGTGCGGTGCAGCATCTTGCGGAACGCGCGCTCGAGCTTCTTCCAGTCCTTCTGCGTCGTGAGGATCTTGTTGATCGCCTCGAACGCCTTGAGCGCACCGGCCGGATCGAGATCGAGCGCTTGATCGAAGCGGTCGACCGCGGCGTCCGCGTTTTTCAGCTCGTCGCGCAAGATCACGCCGACCGCGTTCGCGTACTTCGCGCGCACCTCGGGCCGACCATCGAGCGCGCTGATCCGATCGATGATCTCAATCGCCGACTCCCACTGCGCGGTCTCGCTGTAGAGCTGCAGCATCTTGTGCAGCATCACGTGGTTGTTCGGCTGGATGGTCGAAGCCTCGACGAAGGCTTCGAGCGCCTTCACCGGGTTCTTCAGCTCGGTCTGCCAGTGCGCGCCGATCTGCGACAGCACGTCGAAGCGCGCTTCTGGCGCGTCGAGGCACTCGAGCAGGCGCTTTTTGTAGTGAATGACCTGCTCCCACTCCTTTTGATCGGCGTGGAGGCTGACCAGCGCTTCGAGCGTCGGGCGGTGGAGATCGTTCTCCTCCAGCGCCTTGTCGAACATGTTGAGCGCTTTGCGGACGTCGCCCTGCTCGCGCTTGATGATGCCGAGCCGGTACAGCGTGTCCGTGATCTGCTCGGTGCCGAGATCGTCTCGGCGATGCACGAGCAGCATTTGGTAATACTTGTGCGCGTTCTCCCAATCCTTGCGGCGGTAGTGACCAGCCGCGAGGCCGATCAGCGCGTCGAGATCTTGGCTGTCGCGCTGCAGCGCTTCGCCGTAGGCGCGCACCGCGGTCTCGTCGTCGTTCAGGTTTTCTGTGACCTGACCATAGACGCGCCACAAGCGCTGCTGCTCGTCTGGATCGCTGACCTCCGCGCTCTGCACGAGCATCTTGAGCAGCGGCTCGGAGTCGGTCCAACGCTCGGCTTGGGTGTATGCCGCGACCAGCGGCAGGGCTGCGCCCGCGCTGTCCGGGAACAGCTTGATCGCGTCCTCGTAGCACTCGATCGCGCGCTCGCGCTCACCGAGCTTGTCTTCGTACAGCGAACCGAGCTCGACGCGCAGCTCGGCCGCGCGCCGCGGTGGTTGCTCGACCGCGGTCGCACGCTCGATCACGCTGGCCGCAGCGTTCCAGTCGCCTTCGGCCATGTGGATGTCGCGCATCGCTTCGAGTGAAGCGAGGTGACCGGGATCGATGTCGATCGCCTTTTGGAAGTGATCGACCGCAGCGACGCGATCACCGAGCTGGGCGTCGTACAGCTTGCCCATGCGGTGCAAGAGCTGAACCTTCGCTGCCGGATCGGCCAGCACGCGCGACAGGCGATCCATCGCGTCGAGCGCCATGCCGTGCTCGGCGCGGTTGTCGTAGAGCGTCGCGAGCGCTTCGAGCGCCGGTTGATTGCTCTCGTCGATCGCAGTCACGCTCAAGAGCGCTTCGATCGCGCGCTCGACATCGTCGAGCTGATCTCGATAGACAAGGCCCATGTGGCCGTACAGCTCGGCCTTCTCCGTGCGGTCGGGCGTCACGTCGATGTGGCGCTCGTAGCTGCGGATCAAGTCGTCCCAGCGCTGCAGCTGGCGATAGAGCCGCTCGAGACCCATCAACGCTTCGACGAACGAGGGATCGAGCTCGACAACGCGCTCGAGACGTTGCGCCGCTGCGTCGGGCTTGCGGAAGATCTCCTCCCACATGCCGGCGATCCGCATGAGCAGCGCGATCTGCGCGCGGTCCCCGGTGCTGATCTCGAGCTGGCGCTCCAAGATCT
>JAYUYY010000677.1:0-4202 GCA_043752225.1 Sandaracinaceae bacterium
GAGCAAGACACGCCGTCCGCGCAGCATGCCGAGCACTTCGGCGGCATCCTCGCCGCGCAGCTCGGCCGTCGCAGGCGCGCTGCGTGGAGCATGTCGTGCAAGCGCGCGCAACAACGCACGCTCGCTGGTCGGCACCGTGTTGAAGCCGGCGAGTGCTTCCGCGACCGGAACCGCCGAGCGCGTGCCCGCCAGCACCGCGGTCACGGTGATCGAGGCGGCGCGAACCGTGAGCCGATACTCGAACGAAGAAGGCTTCCTGAGCTCGCCCGCAGGCAACCATGCATCGGAAGCGCCGCGCGTCGTGGTGGTGGTCGGTAAGCGGCGCACGTGGGGCATGCCCAGCTCCTGCGCCGCCAACGTGTCGTGACTCGAACCGTTGGCGCTCGGCTGCGGCACGAGCGAGACGGGCATCGGCTGCGACTCACCGGTTCCGGTCGTGCCGGTGCCGCGTCGGCGGCGACGCGAACGACGCCGCTTGCCGCTCAAGCCGGCTTGCGATCCCGCTTGCGCGAGCGCCGCAGCCGCGGAAACACCGTTGCTCGAACCGCCATTCGCAAGGCTCGTGCTCGCACTGCTGGTCGTCTGACTCGCGCTGCCGGCGGTGCCGACGCTGCTCGCGACCGGCTCGGGGCGCGGTGCTGCTTCAGGTGCACGCGGACGCGGCGGTCGCTCGCGATCGCGCAGCGCGACCAGCAATGCCGCGACGTGCTTGCAGTGACCAGTCGGTCCGCGCCACGCCTGACATGTGCATTCGGATCGCAGCTCGCTGTCGATCAGCTCGAGCGAAACGGTGATCGGCTCATCGGCCTTGATCAACACGCTGCAGCTCGAGCGCTTGCCGGTCGCGACGAGATCGGCGACCGCGCTGCGCCGCGCGTAGATACGCCCACGTAGAAACGCGTTGCCTCCGACCAAGCGTTGGATCGCGCGATCGGAGAAACGACCTACGTACTGCGAGATGCCGGAGGAGCTATCCGGCGCTTGCTCAATGGCTTCACTCTCGGCCATGGGTGCTGGACTGGAGAGGGGCGCTTAAGAGGCCCCCAGTTGCGGGTGAATCGAGTTGTCAGGGCTGGCTTTCACCAGGTGCACCCCGACCGGGTCGAGACTGGAACGAACGGCAGAACCGCTTGAAGAACGGCGAACCGCTCCGACTCGGCTGTGGGAGGGGAAGGTTGCCAGCGGTCCGTCGTTGCTGGCCCGGCTAGCTCACGTGCTGCGGAGCCAACCCCCTCGCCAAAACTCGTGCGGAGATAATACACAGGGACCGGGGGTCTGCAAGTCCGTCCATGCGCGCAGGTCGCGTGCATCACGCTCTCATCCACGCCGCGCGCATCGCCTGCGTGGTCAATCTCACCAGGACCCGCGCGGTCTGATCGCAGACGCGTGCGCAGCGCGATGCGTTACGCGCAGATCATCAGAGCGCTCTTGCTAGGCGCGTCGCGGACACCCTCGACGCGGAAGTCGGCAGGCGGATCGAACGGGGTGATCTGCGCGACGCGACGCCCCGCCGTGCGCGCGCCGTGTTGGAGCTGTTCGATCAGCCAGCCCTGTCCGAGCCCGTAATGGTTGATGCATGCGAGCACGCGCCCGTCGGGCTCGAGCACCGAAAGCGCGGCGCTCACGAGCTTGGCGTAGTCGCGCTTGACCTCGAGCCGCCCTCCGCGTGTGGTCGAGAAGCTGGGCGGGTCGAGCACGATCACACCGAAGAGCTCTTTGGCGCGCGCCAACCGATCGATCGCTTCGAACACGTCGCTGCGCAGGGCTCGGTGGCGATCGCTGGCGTCGATCCGCGCGACGTTGCGCTGTGCCCAAGCCAGCGCGGCCGCCGAAACATCGACGCACACCGCAGCGCTCGCACCGCCGAGCAACGCCGCGACCGAAAAGCCGCCTGTGTATGCGAACAAATTCAACACGCGAAGATCGCGGCTCATCGCGCGCACGCGCGCTCGATTGTTGCGTTGATCGAGGAACACGCCGGTGCGGAGACCTTCGCTCAGGCTCACCTCGAGTGGCATGCCGTGCTCGTGCACGATCAGCGGACTCGGTGCGGCCGTGCCCCAGACCGGCGTGGGCGGAGCGAAGCGCTCGTCGCGCGGGTCGACGATGTTGCTCTTCTGCACCGGGTGGCGCTTCACATAGATCCCGGCACAACCATGGCGCGCAGCGAGCGCGCTGAGCGCTTCGATCACGCTCGGCTCGCGGCTCACGATCGCATCGTTATAGAGATGCGCGACCAAGTGCTCGCCATATAGATCGACGGCGAGCCCTTCGTCTCCGTCGCCCGCGTGGTTGAAGAGCCGCAGCGCGGTGGTGGGCTCGGGCGCGTCGTGCAAGCGCAGCAAGCGATAGCGCGCGTGCACTGCCAGATCGAGCGCGCGGCGCAGGAGCGCGGGCTCGGCGCTCGCCGGCTCTGCGCCCTGCTCGAGGTAACGCGTGAGCTCATAAGGCGTGGGCGCGTGGAAAACGAGCTCGCGCCCATCGAGTGGATGCGCGATGCGCAGCTCCGAGGCGTGCAGCATCAAGCGCAAGGCCGGCGCACCCGCATACCAAGCATCGCCCGCGATCGGCGCGCCGAGGTGCGCGAGCTGCACGCGGAGCTGATGCGTGCGCCCGGTGTCGCAGCCCAAGCTCACCAGCGCGCGCTCGCGCACGGTCTTTACGCAGCGCACGCGCGTCACGGCGGCTTTCGAGCTCCTGGACGATTGCTGCACGACCTGCATACGCCCATCGCGTCCGCGCAACAGCTCATCGCGCAGCGTGCGCTCACCGCTGAGTCGCGGCAGCCCCGTTACACACGCGAGGTACGTCTTGCCGACCTTGCGTTGCTCGAACTGCGCTGCGATGCCCGCGTTGGCTTCGCGCCGCAGCGTGTACAGCACGAGCCCAGACGTGTCGCGATCGAGCCGCTGATGCGTGCCGAGGTACACATCGTCGAACGCCACGCCATTGCGCGCCGCGAGGTAACGCCGGACGCGCGACGGCAAGTCGTCATCGTGCAGCGGATCGGCTGCCTGCGACGGAACGCCGGCGGGCTTGTCGACGACGAGGATATCCTCGTCCTCATAGACGATCGCACCCTCCGGCAATTCCGCGCACAGCATGCTGCTAGTTAGTACCCACGCTCGATCAGATCAGGGGGCAGCAGCGGTGACGGGTTTTCGCTGATCAGGATCCACAGCTGATGCGCCGCGCGCGTGGTCGCGATGTGCAGTAAGTGCCGCGAAGCGTCGTCATCGGGATAGCTCTGTTTGCTGACCTCGACGAGCACTACGTAATCGAACTCGAGGCCCTTCACCTGCCGGACGTCGGTCACGTCGACGCCTGCGCGAAACGGAAAGTCCTGCGCTGCGATCAGGCGCACGTGCGGCACCTCGGCGCGCAACAAGCCCTCCGCGTACTCCCGCGCTTGCTCGGGCGTGCGGGTAATCACCGCGATCGACGCCATCGGCTCCGCCATCACCAGCGCGCGCAGGTTCTCGGAGAGAAAGCCCACCGCATCACCGGTGTGCGAAAAGCTAAACAGCTCTACAGGCACGCCGTGGCGAACCGCTTGCACGGCTTGGCGATCGTGCAGATGGCCGAGCACGTGGGTCGCGAGCTCGATGATCTCGTGCGTCGAGCGGTACGTGACACGCAGCGGCTCGATCTCGACGTGGCTCAGGCCGAGCGCGGACAGCACGCTCTTCCAATCCGAAAAGCCGTTATCGAGCATCACGCGCTGCGCGACGTCACCGGCGAGGGTCACGCTGCGCGAGCGCGCATTTCCAGCAGTCGCGCCGAGCACCACCGCGAGCTCGAGCGGGCTGAGGTCCTGCGCTTCATCGACGAATACGTGCTCGTACGCGAGCGGCTCGCGATTGCGCCGCAACGGACCGCGCAGACGCTGATAGAGGCGCAACAGCAGCGCGTCGTCTTCCCAGTCGAGCATCGCGGCGCTGCGCTCGGACGCGCCGTCGATGCCGGTGTCGTATTCGTCCGGCTCTTCCGGCTCTTGTGCCTCGCCGTCTTTGCGCTGCTCGCGCCGTTCCTCGCGCTTCTCCTCGCGCTCTTCCATCTCCGCGATCGCTGCGCCGCAGCGCGCCGAGCACCAGCGGAAGATCCCCTCGATGTCCGAAGCGCTGAGCGCGCCTGGCGCGTGCTTCTCGAACAGCTCGCGCAAGCGCACGCGGTCGGTGAGCAGCTCACTCCATACCGTGACC
>JAYUYY010000678.1:0-4192 GCA_043752225.1 Sandaracinaceae bacterium
CGCGCGTCTCGCGGTCCACCGCATAGCGCAGCGCCGAGCTCAGCTCCGGCTTCTCCGCCGCCCACGCGCGCAGCTGCTCGGCGCGTTGCGCGAGCGCGAGCCCGCGCGTCTTGTTCCACGCGTTGTTCAACGCTTCGCTGTCACCCGCCGCGGTCGCAGCGGCCGCACGCAAGCGCGCCATCAATCCGGTTTCATGCTCGGTCGCGATCTGCTCGATGATCGCGATCCACGCCGGGTGCTTCTTGAGCCGCACCACGACTTCGGGCGTGTCCTCGGTGTACTCGTGCGGCAGCCGCGACACGAGCGCGTTGCGCAGCGAGCGCGCCCAGTCATAGAACGTCGTGACCGGCACCGCGGGCACGCCGAGCGCGGGCAAGACGTGCGAGATGTAGCGAGCCAGCGCGTCGTTGAAGACGACGACCAGCATGCGCTCGGGGCGAAAGCGCTTTTGATCTTGGTAGGCGAGATACGCGAGGCGATGCAGACCGATCGTGGTCTTGCCGCTGCCGGCGCCGCCTTGAATGACGCACAGCCCGGAGTCGGGCTTGGTGATCAGCTCGAATTGCCGTGCGTCGATCAGCGCGGCGATCTCGGGCAAGTGTTTATCTTCACGCCCAAGACCATCGTGAACGACGCCGAGCCGTCCAACCGGCTTGTAGTGCGAGACACGCGGCGCACTGCCCTGCCCGCCTTTCAGCTGCGAGGCATCACTGAGGCGAATCCACTCACCGCCCGGTCGGCACAAGAACGCGCCTTGCGGCGAGCCGATCCTGCGTAGCTTGCTGCGCGCGATCGCGAGACTGCGCCGCGTCAGCACTTCGCCGGCGACCACACGGGTGCCGAACTTTTCGTCGTAGTCGTCGCCTTCGTCGTAGCGGTAATAGACGCGGCTCACCGGGGCGTCGCGCCAATCGACGATCTGCACGCCGGTCTTCGAGTCGAGATACGTCGACTTGCCGATCAAGACCTCGCGCTTGCGCTCGCCTTCTTGCAGCACGATGCGCCCGAAGTACGGCGAGGCCGGGTCGACTTTGCCTTCCACCACGTCGGCACGCCGCGCAGCGACCTGCTGCAAGCGCTCCATCTGCGCGACGAGCGCCGGCACGTCCTCGAGCCGCGCCTCGCCGATCTGATCGCGCAGCGAGATCAGCTCCTCGTCGTAATCGAACCGGCCGGTGCGACGCATCGTGACCGTCTCGAGATGCTTGAGCACGCGGTTGAGCACGCGTTGCTCGTCGGCAACGATCTCCGCCATGGCTTCGTCAGGCGGATCGCCGTGCTCGGTATCTTCAGCTTGCTCTGCGATCTCGGTCACGAGCCCTCGTGCGTGCAAAGCCCCGCGAGCCACAGGGCCGCGCGGGAAACCGCAATAGCTAGCACGTTCGGCGACGCCGTCGAAAGCCTGTTGAGGGAGACGCTACCGGCTGCGCCACCAAAGAACGCCCAACGCCACCGCCAAGAGGCCGAGCACCGCAAAACCGCGCGCGCGATCTTTTGCCGGAGGGCGGCGCGCCTCGGGGTGGGCGACCAGCATCGCGATCCCGAGGAACGGCAGCGCCGGCACCGGCACCTGCGCGCCGATCACCACGCAGATTGTGACGAGAAAGCCCGATGCGAGCGCGCTCAACGTTCGGTTTTGCGAGAAGCTCCAGCGCCGCGCGCACGCGACGTACAGCGAGGCGAACACCACATCGCCCACCCCGAGCATCGGCGGCGTCGCGTCGGTCCCGAGGAATGCAAAGGGCAGCGCGAGCAGCGAAAGCGCCGCTTCGGATTGCACGATCGCGGCCGATGGTCCGCTCGGATGCAACACGCTCGCCGCGTCGGCCGCGGACGACACGATCACGACGAACAAAAGCTGCCCGGGATGCTCGATCGCGGTTCCGACGACATTGCCGACCAAGCTCCCGATCACCAGCAACGCCGCAAGCACGAGCGCGGCGTTGGCCGGTGCCACGCTGCCGAACAACCCGACGAGCGCGATGCAGATCGCAGCGCAAACGGCGATGGCGATCGCGAGCGGCAAGTCGCGCCGCGGCCAAGCCGGGCAGCGCACCGCAGTCCCGAGCACGAGGCCGCACAAGCAGCTAAAGGAAATTGCGTACGAAACGATCGGCGGTAGCGGGATCGACAAACCGATGGCTTGCCCGACGAGCAACGCAACCGCGCCCAAAGCTGGAAACATCAGCCAGCGCAGAACGCGCGCGCGCACCGGCGATCCCGCGGCGGCTCCATCCCCGAAAGCGCTTTGGCTAGTCGCAGCCACGTCCTTCTTCTACGCTGCACCCCAAGAGCCACCAACTTCAGGGTGGCCGTGTCCCCATTTCGGGTTGACACAAGCGCTTGCGTGGCCCATTTCCAGGCGGCTCGATTGCCCTCGGGTACGCGCGTTCTTCGCACGACTCGAATTGTCACTCAGAGCGATACGACGAAAAGCGCTCGTTTCGGGAAAGCGCTTCATTCGTCTGAAGCTCCTGGGCATACTTGGGGATAGCTCGACATGTTAAACGGTTCGAAAAACGATGGCGGGGACGGAACGACGCACGGAACTGGTGAGCTCCGAGCGTTCGTGGCCACCCGACTCGGGGGACACAGTTGGGTCGTAGACCTTTTGCCGAACTACGATCTCTCGATCGGAAGCGCTCCCGACGTGGATGTGCGGATCGAGACTTCGGAGGTCAAGAAGCGTCACGCGACCCTCACCTGGAGTGGGGACAAGCTCGTGCTTCGCGGCACCGAAGAGCAAGGCCACCTCGAGGTTAACGGCGAAACCGTGCACGGCGAAGTGCGGCTCGATCCAGGTGACGAGATCAAGGTGGGTCCGGCTTTCTTGGTCGTGAACGTCACGCTCGCACCTTCGCGGCGCGGCCGTCGCTCCCTGACGCACAACGAGTTCTCAGAGCGTGTCGCCGAAGAGCTCGCACGCGCGGGTCGATCGGGTCGCGCGACCTGTCTCGTGATGCTCAAGTCGCGCAGCGGCGACGGCTCGCGGCTCGCAGCCGCAGCGCTCAGCACGTTTCGCGAAGGCGACATCGTCGGCACGTACGCGCACGACGAGATCGAATTCTTGCTACCGGACACGCCGCCGAACATCGCGCGCGCCGTGGTCTCGCGTTTGCTCGAGACGTCCGGCACTGATCAATGCGCGGCGGGGCTCGCGGTCGCGCCTGAGGATGGCGACGAAGCCGAGCGCCTCAACCGCTGCGCACGCGACGCGCTCGCCAAAGCGCTCTCGCAAGGTGGCGGTATCGCGCGCAGCGGTCCGATCGGATTCGAAACGGTCGCGTCGAGCGTGCACACCGACGCCACGCGCACCGTGGTCGACGAGGTCACGCGCGCATCCGCGATCGACGAGCCGCTGTTGCTCGTCGGCGAGCCGAACAGCGGCAAGCGCTTCTACGCGCGCTTGTTCCACGACAAGAGCCGCCGCAATGGCGGACCGTGCGTGAGCTTGTCGTGCGCCGGCTTGGTGGATGCCGAGTCGGTGGCGCGCGCGTTTGGCGCCGAGAGCGGCGACGTCACGCAGTCGCTCGCGGAGAGCGCGCGTGGCGGCACGCTCGTGCTCGAGGATATCGGCGACTTGCCGATGCAAGGTCAGAAGCGGCTCTTGCGCGTGTTCGCGCAGGGCAGCGAGGACTACAACATCGTCGCGACGACGCACCGCGATCTCGCGCAGCTCTGCCAGGTCGGCATGTTCGCGCGCGATCTGTTCAACAAGCTGAGCACGCGCCGGATCATCGTGCCGGCCCTGCGCATGCGCACCGAGAGCATCGTGCCGCTCGCGCAGAGCTTCGCGCGGCAGTTCAAGCTCGATAAGCCGGTCAAGCTCTCGCCCGGCGCGATCGACCGCATGCGCAACTACGCGTGGCCGGGCAACGTGCTCGAGCTGCGCAACGCGATGGAGCGCGCGATCGCGCTCGCCGATGGCGGCGAGATCCTCGCCGAGCATTTGCCCGGTGAGCACGTGACCGACGAAGGGCGACTGCGCGATCACTTCGGCCTCGTCGAACGCGACGCGATCCTCAAAGCGCTCGCCGACAACAACTACAACCAGACGCACGCAGCACGCGTGCTCGGCATCTCGCGCCGCGCTCTCATCTACAAGATGGAGAAGTACGGCTTGAAGCCACCGCCTGCTGGTAAGCGCGACGACGAGTGATTCGCGGCCGATTTGGCCCCGAGAGCGGCTTAC
>JAYUYY010000679.1:0-4184 GCA_043752225.1 Sandaracinaceae bacterium
CGTTCGCGACCTTCTGACGCCGCTTGTCCTCGTACATCGCAGCGTCGGCGCGTTGGACCACGGCGTCGAACGCTTCGCCGGGCTCCGCGACCGCGAGACCGAGCGACAAGCCCACGCGCATCCCTTCGCTGGGCAAGCAGCCGTCGGCGGGCACGAGATCGATCACGATCGGTGAGATCTGCCGAATCCGCTGAGTGAGCTGAACGCAATCATCGCTTCGCACATCGGGCAGTACGATCGCGAACTCGTCGCCGCCCATGCGCCCGACGCGATCGGTCGTTCGCAGCGCGTCTTGCAACGCGCGGCAGACAGCGCACAGCGCGGTATCGCCCGCGGCATGGCCCCACGTGTCGTTGATGCCCTTGAAGCCGTTCAGGTCGACGATGATCACCGCGATCCCGCGATCATCGACGCGCGGACGCTCGAGCTCGCGCGCGAAGAAGTTCGCGAGCCCGCGGCGATTGAGCACGCCGGTCAGCGCATCCGAGATGCTCTGGCGCGCGACCTCGCGCTGACGATCCGAACGCAACAGCTGGCGGCGCACGCGCGCGAGCAGCTCGTCGCTGTGCACAGGCTTCGCGAGAAAGTCGTCCGCGCCGAGATCGAGCCCAGCGACACGCTTCTCGATGTCGTCATGGCCCGAGACCACGATCACCGGGATGTCGGCGAGCAAAGGGAGCTGGCGAAACTGCGACAGCAAATCGAAACCCGAGAGCACCGGCATCGCCAAGTCGGTGATGACCAAGTCCGGTGGACGCAGCTTGGCCTCGATCAACGCGGTCGCACCGTTCTCCGCGGTGCGCACGGCATAGCCATGATGCTCGAGCAGCCACGCGAGGGCGTCGCGTGCGTCGGCGTTGTCGTCGATCAGCAAGATGTCGCGCCGCATCCGATCTCCCCAGTCACTCCCGGATCGTATGCGAAACACATAGGCACGCCGCGAGCGAATGCGCAGGAAAAATGAGCTGCGCGTGTAGTAGCCAATTCATGCCTTGACGGGCCCGTAAGCTGTGGCTGATTGACGCGGTGCGCCGTGGGATACGCACGCTGAGCAGGCCCGCTGTGCAGAACATGTACGAGGCTTTCAGCCGTTCGCTGCGCGCTGATACTGTCGCCGCATGCGGCGCGCGGTGATGTTGCTCGGCACCGGCTCCGACGTAGGCAAGACGACGCTGGTCACGGGGCTGTGTCGAGCGCTCTCGAATCGCGGCGTGAAGGTCGCGCCGTTCAAGGCGCAGAACATGGCGCTCGAGAGCGTTGTGACCGCGGATGGCGGCGAGATCGCGCGCGCGACAGCCGTGCAAGCGGCGGCCGCGCGCGTGGCGCCGACCGTCGACATGAATCCGATTTTGCTCAAGCCGAAGAACGACCAGAGCAGCCAGCTGATCGTGCACGGCCAGCCGGTGCGCGATGTCACCGCGATGGATTACTTCGGCACGTCTGATCTGGTCGAGCTCAAGCACAGCGCGATCGACGCGTCGCTGCAGCGGCTGTGCGCGCAATACGACTGCATCGTCGCCGAAGGCGCGGGCAGCTGCGCCGAGCCGAACCTGTACTCGCGCGACATCGTGAACTTCGCGATCGCGCGCGAGCTGAATGCACAGGCGTTCATCGTCGCCGACATCGACAAGGGCGGCGCGTTCGCTCAGCTACTCGGCAGCATCGCGATCATCGAGCGCATCGCGCCGCGCGATCTCGAGCGGGTCTCCGGCTTCGTCATCAACAAGTTCCGCGGCGACATCCGTTTGCTCGACGACGCGCTGCGCTTCATCGAGCGCGAAACCAAGAAGCCGGTCGTTGGCGTGCTGCCGTATCTCCAGCTCGCGCTCGAGCAGGAAGATCGCTTACGACCGGTGCATTGCGACGCGCCCGAGATCGACATCGCGGTGATCTACTTGCCGCACATCTCGAACTCGAGCGATCTCGAGCCGCTGGCGCGCGAGCATGCGGTGCGCGTGCGCTACGTGCGCAGCGCGAGCGAGCCGGGTGCGCCCGACGCGATCATCCTGCCGGGCACCAAGAACACCACATGGGATCTCTCCTTGCTGCGCCGCACCGGCCTTGCCGACGCGATCCTGCGCGACCAGCACGCGCTGATGTTCGGCCTCTGCGGTGGCTTTCAGATGCTCGGTACGCAGCTGCACGACGAGCAGCGCCTCGAGTCCGCGCTCGGGTCGATGCCGGGCTTGGGCTTGCTCGACATCGAGGTCGCATTTCATCCGGGCAAGGTGCTGCGCAACGATGCGTTCGCACCCACGCGCGAGAACCCGCTGCGCGCGGCGGGCAGCGTGAGCGGATACGAGGTCCACAGCGGGCAGATCGAGCGCGGCGCGTGCGCAGCACTGTTTGCGGATTCGCAAGGCCGCGCTGAGGGTGCGATCTCGCGCGATGGCCGCGTGCTGGGAACGCTCGTGCACGACGTGTTCTGGAACCCGCTGTTCGCACGCGCGTTCATCGACATGCTGCGCGCGCGCAAAGGCCTCGACGCGCTCGAAACCACGCCGCCCGACATGCGCGCGCAGCGCGAGGCCTCACTCGATCACCTGGCTTCGGCGGTCGCTGAGCATTGTCCTGCGCTGGTGCGCGCAGGCATGCACGACGACTAATGCGTGAGCGCGTGCGAGCGGACGTCGGGCACGAGCACGAGGGTGCGCAGGTAGCGTTCGTTCAAGTACCGCGCGATGTCCGCGCTCTCGAACAACGCGACGCCGGTATTCGGGTCGAACAAGCGCGGAAACTGTTCGCGGCCATACAGCGCTGCGAACGCTGCGCGCCGCGGGCTGCGACGCGCGAGGTTGTGGCTGATGTGCGAGAGCCCGAGCACGCCGAGCCGCTCGCGCACGATCCGCGTGTAGGGCGAGGCTTCGTAGCCCCAAAGCTCCAGCGGTTGAGTCGGACGCCGGATCGGCTCGACGTGCTCGGTCGGCGCACCCTGCGCCTTCCGAACGTAGCTCGCGAGTTTCGAAGACAGCTCCGCGCCCTTCTGCCAGCGCAGCTGCAGCGGGATGCGGCCATCGCCGTAGCGCTCGAACAGGTGATGAATGATCTTCTGCGATTCGCCGAGCAGCTCGCCCGCGGCATGGTCGACCAAAAACGGCACCTGCTCCTGGCCCGACAGCGCGCGCAGCTCGATGCGATGCACCGTCTCGCCTTCCGGGCACGGCTTGATCAACGCATCGAGGTCGAGGTGATTGAGCGCCTCGCGTACCAAGCGTGAAAACGGACACGTCTCACGCTCGTACAAAACGAGCTGCCCGGATGGCCGTGCGCCGGTCGCGGTCACGAGGCCTCCCGAGCCCGCGCGCAACAGCGTCACGGCCAACGCCGTACCAAAATCGCGCGCATCGGAGAGGCTCACGTCCGGGCGCCAGACTTCGAACGGCTTGAGCGACGTTCCAGCGATCTTCATCGTGCAGCGCAGCTACGCACGCGACACGCACGCGCAAGAATGCACCGCACCTAGGGCGTCGTCGGGACTGGCGTCTTTGGGACGAGCTTCTGCACTCTGCGCGGGCCTGTTTGCTCGTCGCTCGTGTGCAGCTTGAAGGGCACAGGCTTGGGCGCGGCGTCACCCGAGATCGCGCGCAGCCAGCGCGTCGCGAGCATGCGTTCGAGCGCTTGGCCTTGGAATGCGTGCTCGATGTGCTGCTGAAGCTCTTCGCGCGACTTGCCGGCGCGGCGCAGGGCCAGGAGCTCGTGCACCGCTGCGGAAGGCGCGCGTTTGGTCTGACGCTCGATGTCGGAGAGCAAGACGCGATCGTGCGCGTCGGTCGCTCGCATCATGCGCGCCACGCTGTTCTCGGGTGGCGCAGTGCCCGCGTCCGCATTGGGGCCGGCGACGACGCGAGCGCCGGCGTCTTCGGTCGCGGGTGGCGGCGCGGCGATCGCATGCATCGCGTGCTCGGAGCCGGTCGTCGCTGCGTTTTCGCTCGGCCCGAGCGTGCTCGGCGGATTGCTCGCTGGATCGCTGTACGTCGCGCACCACGTGCCGAGCACGGCGAGCACCGCCGCGCCCGCGAGCGCGATCCCGATCGGTATACGCTTGGGCTTACGGTCGGCCATCGTTCACTCGATGCTCACTCGATCGGGCTCGTGATCTCGACCAGCTGCGCATCGCCGCCGAAGTTGCCAAACACGTCCGTCACCACCGCGAGCAACGCGTACGTGCCAGCTGCAGCGGGCAC
>JAYUYY010000680.1:0-4171 GCA_043752225.1 Sandaracinaceae bacterium
GTCGACTCGAACACCGGCGGCAGCTCGAGATGCGTGCGCCCGCTATCCGGGTGCATGATCAGGTACACGTTCGCCCAACGCCGGCCCGAGCGCTCGCCCCACGCGCCGTGCTCGCGGATGTCGATGATCGAAGTCTTCTCGACCGCGAAGTCGGCGCGCGGCGTGCGCAGCACAAGGCCGTCGTCGCACAGCGCCAGCTTGTAGCGGTCGCGATCCTGGCGCACCTGCACGCGCCGCATCAGCTCCGCGCCGAGCAGCAACGCGCGCACGGTGAGCGCGAGCGCGAGCCAGCGAAACACCAGCCCGATCGGGTCGAGCACCGCTCCGGCGTCGCGCGACACAGTGTCTCGGAACGCAACCGCCGCCCACATGAAGCCCGCGAACAGCGGCGCGGTCAGCGCTTGCCGCCCGAGCGCATCGAGCACGGGTGGCTTGCTGCCGAGCAGCACGCGCACCGGCTCTTCGCCTGGGCTGCTCAACGTGTCCGTGTCGCCGCGAAAGGCGGCTTCCGCGCGCTCGACGAAGTGGCTCATGGGGCGGTCAGGGTCGCGGGTTGCGCTTGCGCGCTCGCATCGTCGCAGCCGCAGTACGCTCGCGCGTTGGTGAAAAGCGCGCTCGTGCGGTCGGCCGCGCGCTCGCAACGCGTGAGCGCGTCGCTGTCCTCCAGCTCGCGTGCCGTCGTGCACAGCCGCGCAGCCGCGTCGCTGGCGTCCTCGACCGCCGCGCACGCGTCGTCGCAGCGATTCACGGCCCGGCCCGCGCGCTCGATCGCGGCTTCATCGAGCTGGATGCTGCGAAACGCAGCGTCGATGTCCTCCGGTGAGCTCGGCCTGCTCGCGCAGGCGCTGCATGCGATTGACAGCGCAATCGACAGCGCGAGCAGAAGAGGGCTACGCGTCCGAGAGGTGAGATGTCGCATTGCGTGGGGGGCGCGGCGCCGGAATGGGCGAGGTATAACAGCGCTGGGTGGATTTTGGGTGCGCTTACGTTCGGCTGAGCGAGGAGGCGACCAGGCGTGCCCTACTTCAATCACGCGCGCAAAGAGCTGCTGCTGAAGGTCGTGTATTACGGCCCGGGCTTAGGCGGCAAAACCACCAATCTCGAGCACATCCACCGCCGGACGCGCGCGGACATGCGCGGCAAGCTGATCTCGCTCGAGGATGCCGGCGAGCGCACGCTGTTCTTCGATCTCTTGCCGCTCGAGCTCGGGCAATACCGCGGCTACACGGTGCGCATGCACCTGTGCACGGTGCCCGGTCAGATCGCCCACGACCGCATTCGCCAGCTCGTGTTGAAGAATGTCGACGGCATCGTGATGGTGGTCGACAGCCAGCTCGCGCGCTTGCCCGAGAACCTGCAGAGCCTGCGCGACCTCGAGCAGAACCTGCGCCTGCAAGGCGATGACCCGGCCGTGCTGCCGACCGTGGTCCAGTACAATAAGCGCGACTTGCCGCACATCGCGCCGATCGACGAGCTGGCGCGCGTGCTCGGCGTGCCCGAAGGGGTGCCGCAGCTCGAGGCGGTTGCGGCCACCGGCATCGGCGTGTTCGATACGCTCAAGGCGATCACCCGTGCGTGCCTCGAGGTCTTGCCCGATCCCGCGAAGGCGCCTTCCGGACGCGTGCCGTCGATCCTGCCGGGTCGTCACGCCTCGATGTTCCCCGACGTCGAGCCCGAGGCGCTGATCGCCGTGCGCGTGCCGCGGCCCGCACGACTGCCCTGATCGACTGGCCCTCGCACGCCCGCGCCGCACAGTCTCTCAAGGCGGCGCGAACCGCTCGCGCGTCACCTTCACGTTCACGCGCTTGCCTTCGCGCATCAGCTCCAGCACCGCGCTGCCCCCGCTCGGCCCGCGCAAGAGCGCCCGAGCCTGGGCGACCGCCAGCACGCGCTCGCCGTTGACCGCGTAGAGCACGTCGCCTTCGCGCAGCCCCGCAGCGCGGGCGCCGCTGCTCAGCAGGCGCTGGACCCGCACCTGCCCGGTCGCGTAGCCAAGCGCCACCGGCACACCCTCGATCAGGCTTGGGCCGGCCGCAGGCTCGGGCCGATCGGTTTTGACCCGGGGCTCCGCGGGCTCCCGCGGCTCCGCATCGCGCTCTCCTGATACCGGTGATACCGGCTCAAGCTCGCTGCCATCCGTCGGCAGCCGAAGCACGATCGCTTCCGCTTCCTCGCCGGCCAACGCCCGCGCTTCGGTCGGATCGCTCAGCTCGCCGGTCGCGGCGCGCGCTGTTAGCACGAGGTCGCCGGCGGGCAGCCCGCGGATCCGAAAGCTGCCGTCCTTGCCGGTGCGTACGGCGCTCTTCCACGCCGGCGGATCGCCCGCCGCAACCTCGGCGTTGGCGACCGTGCCCCCGTAGCGATCGACCACCTGACCGCTCGCGCTCGCGGCGGCGGTGAGCTCGAGCGTGCCCAAGTCGGTGGGCTCCTCGCCGGCCTCGATCAGCGCCTCGAAGCGTCCGGTAGCGTGTCCAGAGTGCTCGATATAAATCAAATAATTACCATTACTAAGCGATCGAATCTCGACCACACCGAGGCGGGTGGTGCGCCCGCGGCCGAGCACCTGCGCGCGCGCGGAAGGGCCGGCGCGGACGCTGACCAGGGCGCCGGGGATCGCGTCGCCCGACTCTCTGTCGATAACCTCGGCGCGCAGCCGCGCACCGGATGCGAGCTGCAGCCGAAGTGGCTCGCTGCCGGGCACGACCTCGAGCGCCAACGGCACGTGATCGGAGTGCTCGACCTCGAGCTGGCAGAGCGCCTTGGGCAACCCGGCCAGCTCGAACCGACCGTCCGAGTCGGTGACCGCGGTGCGCGTAAAGGGCGGTGTCGCGTTCGGAACCGAGACCCGTACCACCGCAGCGACCAGCGGCTCACCGGAGGCACCCGCGATCTCGCCGAGGATACGCCCCGACTCACCGCTGAGCCGCAGCACGACCGGCACGTCCTCGGCGGTCTCGACCACGACATCCACCTGGACCGGCGGCTCGCCGGGCGGATGCGCGATGACCACCCCGGTCCCGCGCACCGGGCCCAGCTCGAAGCGACCGTCGCGATCGCTCACGGTCGTCAGCTTCAGGCTGGCATCGCCTTGCTGGAGCGAGAGCTCGATAGGAATGCCTGGTGCGGGCAGCTCCTCGGCGTCGAGCACCTCGCCTTGCACGGTGCCGCCCAAGCCGAGCGCGATCTGCAAGCCGGCGCGCTCCGCACCCGCTTTCAGCTCGACCACCGCGCTTTGCCCCGCGGTGAAAGCCGGATGCCGCGCGACCACGAACAGGTTCCCGGGGGCTACCGGGGTGATTCGAAAGCTTCCGTCCGCCGCGCTGCGCAGCGTAACGCCACCGCCCGCGCTGACCCCGCCCGAGCCGAGAAAACCGAGCGGCAAGGCCCCGCCTTCGATCGGTATCTTCGGCACTGCCCCGACCGTGACACCCAAGCTCTCGCCGGCAGCCAGCGTGATGCTCGAGGTTTGCGAGTCGATCAGCTCTGCGCCCTGCTGGATCACCTCCAGATCCGCGCCCGCGACCGGCGCGCCGGCCTCGTCGACCACCTTGCCCGAGAGCGCGCCGCCGAGCTGCAGCGCGATTGCGATCGGCGCGCCACCGGCGATGCCCAGCTCCGATTGCGGCACGTAACCCGGCGCTTGGGCCAAGACCCGCGCGACTCCGCCGCGCAGGCCGGCGATCGCGAAGCGCCCTTCGAGGTCGGTCGCGATCGGCCCGACCGGACGCGCGAGCCCATCCGGCTCGGGGGTGATGGTCGCCGCGGGGATCGGCCGGCCGGTCGCGCGATCGGTGATCTGGCCGCTGAGCACCGCCGAGGCCGAGAGCTCGAGCATCACCCAGGCTTCAGCCCCGGGCTGGAGCTCGATACCTTCCTCGGGCTCCGACACCAGCTCGGCGAGTCCGGTCGAGAGCTTCGCGTCCACGCCGTAGATGCCCGCCGGCAGGCCGTTCAGCTCGAAGGTGCCATCCGGCTCGGAGCGCGCATTCGGGGGCGCTGCCGCGCCGCTGCCCCGAAGCACGACCTGGGCTCCCGCCGCCGGCTTGCCATCGCCATGGACGACGCGGCCGCGCAGCACGCCGGTCCGCTCGAGCTTGAGCTGCAAGATGCTCTCGGCGGGCACGGGGACCTCGCCGATCGCCTGATCGCTGTAGCCAGCCTTGCGGGCGCG
>JAYUYY010000681.1:0-4161 GCA_043752225.1 Sandaracinaceae bacterium
TTCAAGCCCAAGCGCCGCACGCGCGCGATGATCGCCCGCGAGCGTGGCCTAGAGCCGCTGGCGGATCTGATGTGGTCTCAGGCCAAGATCAGCTCACCGCAGCGCGAGGCCGCGCGTTTTGTCGACCCCGCGAAGGAAGTGCCCGATGTCGAAGCCGCGCTCGCAGGCGCGCGCGACATCTGCGCCGAGCGCATCTCCGAGCTCCCGAACGTGCGGCGCGAGCTGCGCGCGACGATCGCAAAGCACGGCGTGATCGCGGTCACCAAGACGCGCGAGCACGCGGAGCGCGTGACCAAGTTCGACATGTACCGCGAGTACGCGGAGCCGCTCGCGCGCATCCCATCGCACCGTTTCTTGGCGATCCGGCGCGGCGAGACCGAAGGCGTGCTGCGCGCGAAGGTGGAGGCGGACACCACACCGACCGCAAACCTGATCGCACGCGAGCTTCGCCTCGATCGGAGATCACCGTGGGCGTCCGAGCTGGAGCTTGTGATCAGCGACGCGCTCAAGCGTTTACTGCTGCCGAGCGCGGAGCTCGACGTGACGGTCGAGGTCAAGCTGCGCTCGGACGCCGAAGCGATCTCCGTCTTTGCGCAGAACCTCAAAGAGCTGCTGCTCGCCGCGCCGTTCGGCGCCAAGCCCGTGCTCGGAATCGATCCAGGACAACGCACAGGCTGCAAATGCGCGGTCGTCGACGCCACCGGGCGTTTGCTCGAGCACACCACGATCTACTTGGTGCAGGGCGACGAGTCGCTCAAACGCGCGCGCGAAACACTTCGCGGCTTGCTCACCAAGCATCAGCCCGCAGCGATCGCGGTCGGCAACGGCACGCACGGCCGCGAGACCGAAGCCTTCGTGCGCGAGCTGATCGCAGCCGAGGCGCTCGGCAAGACCGGCATGTTCTGCGTGGCGGTCAGCGAGGCCGGCGCGAGCGTGTATTCGGCGAGCGACGTCGCGCGCGAGGAATTTCCCGATCTCGATCTCACGATCCGCGGCGCGGTCAGCATCGCGCGGCGCTTGCAAGACCCGCTCTCCGAGCTGGTGAAGCTTGACGCGAAGAGCATCGGCGTGGGCCAGTACCAACACGACGTCTACCAGCCGACGCTCATCCGCAAGCTCGAAGAGGTGGTCGAGAGCTGCGTGAACCAAGTCGGCGTCGAGGTGAACACCGCAAGCGCACCGCTGCTCGCGCACGTCTCCGGAATCGGGCCCGGCGTCGCCAAGAAGATCGTCGCGCACCGCGATCGACACGGCGCGTTCAAGAGCCGCAAGCAGCTGCTCGACGTGCCCGGCCTAGGACCCGCCACCTTCTTGCAAGCCGCTGGCTTCATGCGCATTCACGGCGCCGCCAATCCGCTCGATTCGAGCGCCGTGCACCCAGAGCGTTACGAGCTCGTGCAACGCATGGCCGCGGATCTCGGCGTGCCCGTCGCAGCGCTGCCGAGCCACAGCGAGCTCTTGAGCCAGCTCGATCTCAAACGCTACGAAGGCGGCGACGTCGGCCAGTACACGTTGCGAGACATTCTCGCTGAGCTTCAAAAACCCGGACGCGATCCACGCGCGAGCTTCTCACCGCCCCAATTTCGCGACGACGTCCAGAAGCTCGAAGACCTAAAGCTCGGCATGGAGCTCGAGGGCGTCGTGACCAACGTGACCGCGTTCGGCGCGTTCGTCGACGTCGGTGTCCATCAAGACGGCCTGGTCCATGTGTCGCAGCTCGCCGACCGCTTCGTGAAGAACCCCTCCGACATCGTGAAGGTCGGCGACAAGCTCAAGGTGCGCGTGCTCGAGGTGGACCTCCAACGCAGACGCATCGCGCTCACCGCACGCAAAGCTGCGACCTGAGCATCTGCGCTGAGCATTTGCGCCGCACCCGCGAACCGAGGTGCGAAACGCCGCGCAAGCTCACGCCCGCGAGTCGTTTTGCAGCACACGCGCTGCGCTAGTCAAAACGATGTCTCGGTGCTTGGCCGGTGTTTGTCGCAACACACCGCGGCACGGTCGTTGCTGAGTGGTCGCTGCGTTGTCGTGGATGAGTCGTGGAATGAAATTGTCGCTGATTAACCGACTGCAAGGAGATCACGTGGAACGCTCGAACCTCATACCTTTCGCTTTCCTCGCTGCCATTCTCTCCGCTCCGATGCTTGGACACGCGCAGAGCGCGACGGAGGACACGGGGCGCGGCCCCTCACACGTCTTCGGACGGTCCGGCCAAATCGCCTTTTCGAGCGATGCAGCGCTCTCGGTCGCTCACATCACTCCCGCTGATCAAACGACGCTCACGCTGGCTCCGGCAGCCGACTTCTTCGTCGCCGACAGCTTCTCGATCGGCGGCGTGATCAGCCTCAACTACGTCAAGGCCGGCGACAGTGACACCGTGATCTTCGGCATCGGACCGCGGCTCGGCTACAACCTGACGCTGTCGGATCTCGTATCGCTATGGCCGAAGATCGGCGTCTCATACGCGCACTCGGAGGTGAGCAATACGACTGCCTTGCCGGGCGGCGCCGAGCTCGATCAGGGCGTGAGCAACGATGCGCTCGCGCTCAATCTCTTCGTCCCTTTCATGTTCCATCCAGCTCAGCACTTCTTCGCCGGCTTCGGACCGTTCCTCGATACCGACCTAAGTGGTGACAACAAGAACACCACGTTCGGCCTGAAGCTCACGCTCGGCGGCTGGGTCCAGACCTGAGACGCCTATGTCCGTGCACGTTTGCCGACCTGCATCGGCAAGCCGCCCTTCGGAGCGAGCGTGACGCCGAGCCGCAAGCCCGGCGCGCGCTTGCCCGAATAGCGCAGCGACAAGCGCTGCATGAACGTCGCGACGATCAAGCGCGCTTCGATCATCGCGAATGCTTGCCCGATGCAGGCGCGTTGCCCGGCACCGAACGGCAGATACGCGTGCTTGGGCCGCGCCTCGCTCGTGGCCTCGTCGAAGCGCTCGGGCCGATAGCGCTCGGGGTCGGGAAAGAAGCGCGGGTCGTGGTGCGTGCGATGGATCCACATCACGACCTCGCTGCCCGCCGGCACGTGATAGCTCCCGATCATCGAGTCTTGTGAAGCGCTGCGCGGGATCGCCATCACCGGTGGATAGATCCGCATCGCTTCTTTGATCGCCCAATCTGTGTAAGTCAGCGCAGGCAGGTCATCGATCGTGGGCAAGCGATCGCCGAGCACGGTCGTGAGCTCGCGCGCGAGCGCGTGTTGCGCTGCGGGGTGTTGCGAGAGCAAGTAAAACGTCCAACTCAGCGCGTGCGAGGTCGTATCGTGGCCTGCGAGATACAAGGTCACGAGCTGGTCGCGAACCTCTTTGGGCGAGAGGCCTTGTCCATCGCCCTGCTCGTCGCGCGCGTCCAGCAAGCGCTGCAGCAGATCAGTCGGACGTGCTGTGCCGGTCGCGAGCTGCGCGGTGCGGCGGTCGATCAGCGCATAGACGGTCGCATCGAGCTCTTCGATCGCTTGCCGCATGCGCATCCGGCGCAACGTCGGCACGGAAGCGGGCAAGAGCTCGGGCGTGCCGAACGCTTCGTTGAGCCAGGACATGGCGCGCGCGATCGTCGAGCCGTCCTCGAGGCGCTCACTAAACAGCGTGCGGGCCACGATCCGGAGCGTGAGCGCGGTCATCACGGCGCTGAGATCGCGCTCGCCGCCATTCGCACGCGCGAGCTCGTCGGCGCTGCGCGCGGCCTCTTCGACCATCACCGCGCTGTACTCGACCAAGCGCGGCTGCGCGAACGCCGGCTGCACCAGGCGGTGCTGCCTGCGCCAGTCCTCGCCGTCGCTCGTCAGCAGTGAATCGCCGAGCACGTCGCTCAGACGCGAGAACGATGAATGGCCTTTGCCGAACGCACCCGCGTTCGTGACCAGCACGTCGCGGATGTGATCGGGATGCCGGACTACGAAGAGCCCGTTGCTCGCGAGCTGCACGTAGTAAATGTCGCCGTAACGCTCGAAGCGCCGCGTCACGGCGCCGATCGGATCGAGCATCATCGGCACGTAGTGCCGCATTTTCCGAGCGAAGGTGTCGATCGGCGGCGGTCCCGGCGGACGGGCGCTCGAGGACAATGGTTGCGCGGTTTCGAATGAAGGCTGCATCGAATCTGGCTACAGGCGTGCGGAGGCGGTGATCGCTCGAAGCTGCATGCGGCGTGAGCCTCCGCC
>JAYUYY010000682.1:0-4159 GCA_043752225.1 Sandaracinaceae bacterium
CGCGCTCGGCGCGGGTACGGCGGCGGCGGTCGGCACCGGCTTGATGGCGTTGCTCGGGGGCGCGGACCGACCGAACCGCAAGGGCGGACCGCAAGCGCAGCCCTTGCCGATCGCCGGAGGCGGCGCGCGCAAGCCCACGTACGACTTGCCGGACGAAGCGCGCACGTCGTTCGAATCGATCACGACGTACAACAACTACTACGAGCTCGGCACCGAGAAGTCGGACCCCGCCGAGAATGCCGGCTCGCTGCGGCTGCGGCCGTGGACGATCGAGGTCTCGGGTGAGGTCAAAAAGCCGCTCACGCTCGACATCGAGAGCTTGCTCAAGTGGTACCCGCTCGAAGAGCGCGTGTATCGCATGCGCTGTGTCGAGGCGTGGTCGATGGTGATCCCGTGGCTCGGGTTTCCATTGAAAGATCTCATACACAGACTCGAACCGACCTCGAATGCCAAATTCGTGACGTTCACGACCTTGCTCGATCCGGAACAGCTTCCCGGCCAGCGCGAAGAGACGCTCGACTGGCCGTATGTCGAAGCGCTGCGCATCGATGAGGCGATGCATCCGCTCGCGCTGATGGCGGTCGGGTTGTACGGCAAGACGCTGCTCGGCCAGAACGGCGCGCCGATCCGCTTGGTGGTGCCCTGGAAGTACGGCTTCAAAGGCATCAAGTCGATCGTGAAGATCGAGCTCGTGAAGAGCCCGCCGCCGACTACGTGGAGCTACGCAGCGCCGGGTGAATACGGCTTCTACGCCAACGTGAATCCGGAGGTCGACCACCCGCGCTGGAGCCAGCGCACCGAGCGGCGCATCGGCGAGCTCGAGCGGCGCATCACGCTGCCGTTCAACGGCTACGGCGCAGAGGTCGCGAGCCTGTACACCGGCCTCGACCTGAAGAGGTATTTTTGAAATTGCCTTGGCTCAAGCCCGGCGTGTTGATCGGCGCGCTGATACCGCTCGCGCTGCTCGTGCTGGAAGCGGTGCGTGGCACGCTCGGCGCCGATCCGATCGCAATCGCGCTCAACCGCTTGGGGTTGCTCGCGTTGATCTTGTTGTGGGCATCGCTCGCGGCGACACCGCTCAAGACTTTGTTCGGCGTGACCTGGCCGATTCGCATTCGCCAGCTGCTCGGGCTGCTCGCGTTCTTCTACGCATCGCTGCACTTCCTGCTCTACGCGGTGATCGACCAAGGCTTGAACCTGACAGCGATCCTCGAGGACGTGACGAAGCGCGGCTTCATCACGGTTGGGTTTTTGGCGTTCGTGCTTTTGATCCCGCTCGCGGTGACGTCACCTGCAGCGATGCTCAAGCGCATGGGGGCTGCGAATTGGAAGCGCTTGCACCGGCTCGCGTATGTGGTCGCGGTGCTCGCGACGATTCACTTTACGTGGCGCGTGAAGAAGGATTTCTCGCAGCCGATCGCTTACGGCGTCGTGCTCGCGCTGCTGTTCGCCATTCGGTTTCTGCCTGCGAAGCGCAAAGCGATCCGGGCGTAGGTGTAAGTCACGATCCGCTGCCTGAGACCGGGAAGGTGACGATGACGTTGCCCTTCTTGCGGCCTGAGTCGACGAGGCGGTGAGCGTCTGCGATTTGATCGAAGGGATAGATTCGATCGATGACCGGTTTGAATTCACCGGCCTCGGCGAGCTTGGCGAGGAAGAGAAGGTCCTCGGCGCGTTCGGGTGCCGGGCCTGCGATCACCTTTTGCTTGGTCGTCATCGACACCCATGCGCCCTCGAGCATCGCAGGTAGGTCGGACAGCACGAGCAGCAAGCGGCCGTTTGCTTTCAATGCCGCTTTGCAGCGCGCATACGGTGCGGTGCCCACGGTGTCGACGATCACGGCGTAGGTTTTGCCGCTCTCGGCAAAGCTCTCACGCGTGTAGTCGATGACGTCGTCCGCGCCGATCGATCGCACCAGCTCGATATTTGCGGTGCTGCATACGCCAGTGACATGCGCGCCGAAGTGCTTTGCGAGCTGGATCGCTGCAGTGCCGACGCCGCCAGACGCGCCGTTGATCAGCACGCTCTCGCCGCGCTGGATGTTGGCTTTGCGCAAAAAGTGAAGCGCGGTGGCTCCGCCGAAAGAGAGCGCAGCGGCTTCTTCGAAGCTGAGGTTCGCGGGCTTCTTCGCGAGCGGCGCGTCTTCGCGCATGCATTTGTATTCGGCGTGGCAACCCATGGCGATTCCACTGAATGCAAATACCTCGTCTCCGACCTTGAAGCGCGTCACGGCTTTGCCGACCGCCTCGATCACGCCTGCGACCTCGGTGCCTAAGATCGGCTGGCGCGGCGTGGACCAGCCCAACACGAGGCGCGA
The DNA here is from genome assembly GCA_043752225.1 of Sandaracinaceae bacterium. Classification (GTDB taxonomy): domain Bacteria; phylum Myxococcota_A; class Polyangia; order Polyangiales; family JAFGIB01; genus JAYUYY01. The sequence continues at coordinate 2,318 of JAYUYY010000682.1, forward strand.
GATCGTGCCGAAGCCTCTGGGCACGTTGCGCGAGCGAACACGCCAATCGCCGGAGGTGACCGTGGTCGCGCGCGCCGCGATCAAGACTTCATGATCGTTCGGCACCGGCTTGGGCACGTCGACGAGCTCGAGCACGTCGGGAGCGCCGTAGCGACGGCATACGGCCGCTCTCATAAAGACCGATGGGGACTAAGCATCGCGGCAGCATGCGCGATCGCGGAGGGCCCGATCGCTTTTTTATCGTCGTCGTCATCGAGCGTTTGCGGGTCTGTCACACGCGAGCGGTCTCGCGGCCTGGGGATGTCGGGGTTCGGGACGTTGCCCATAGCAGCTATTTCGAGCGCCGATCACGGCGTTAGGACATCACGCAGTGCTCATCACGCTGCGCGATGAGCCCAACCAAGTAGTCGTAGTCCGCTCGCTCACCGCCCCAACCAGGAATCGTCGTGCGTGCATCGATCTGCAGACCGAGCGACGCGTTGCGTCGTTGAATCCATTCGTGCCCGGGTTCGCGCACCGCACGCATCTTCGGCACATGCTCGACCACGCGACCATCCGGCCTGCGTACGGTCACAACGCCGTGCTCCACCGAGAGCGAGAAGCCACCTTCGTGCACGAGCCGATGATGGTTGCGACACAGCAGCACGAGATTGTCGATGCGCGTCGAGCCGCCGTCCGCCCAGTGCTCGATGTGGTGCGCATCGACGAAGCGCGTGCACAGGCAGCCGGGAAAGCGGCAACCCCGATCGCGATGCTCGAGCGCGCGTCGCAATGAAGGAGGTATCGCGCGTGTCTTGCGGCCGACGTCGAGCACTTCGCCGCGTTCGTTCTCGAGCAAGGCGACAACGCTCGCATCACAAGCGAAGCGGCGCATCACGTCGCGAGCTAGAGCGGGACCGTCGTGCACGTGGCACTGCCCGTCTTCTGCGTCTGCAGCAGCGTCTGACGCCGCGAGCGCGTTCACGTTGACGTGCAGGTTTACCTGATGCCGATCGCCCGCCGCTAGCCCGCGCGGTCCGTGTGCAAGCAGGGTTTCTGCGAGCAGCGTGAGCGCATCTGCTTGCCGCTCGCGCCACGATGCGTCCGTGGAGCGCATCAGACGCACCCGTCGCACTTCCGCGGAAGCGTCCTGCGCCTTCGCATCACCGCTCGCGTCACCGGCCGTGTCCTCGAGCAGCGCTTCGTCGGCGGCTTGCAACGCCTTGATGACCAGCGCGCCCTGCTCGGGAGGCAAACGTGCTTTGAACACGAAGAAGCCGTGATCATCTTGGTAGTAGCTGAGCTCGCGTTCGCGAATCTGCGCGACCGCTTCTTCACGCTCCGCGATGCGGCCCGTGCGGCGATACAGCTGCGAGACGCGCTCGACGTGGGTCGCAGTGCCGTTGAGGGCGATCGCGAGCAGAGCCGGCTCGTTCGCGGGTGTCGCGATGCGCGTCATCGCGCGCACCTTCGAGTAGCTCAGCACGCCGCTCCGCATTGCGTCGGAGATGCCGGGAAGCGTCTCGAGCGCACGCGCCACGCGGACGTTCTCGCGCGCGGCGACCATTCCAATGCCGCACTTCCACGTGAGCCAGTGCGCGCAAGAGCGGATGCCGATGCCACCCCAGCCCTCACGGCGATCGAACTCGGCGAGCAGCTCGAGCAAGCGATAGGTCGCGGCGTTGAGCTGCGCGGCGAGCGTGGTGATCTCGTTCTCGAGCGCTTCGAGGGAGATCGGAACCGTGACGCTCGTAGGACTAGCGAGCATGCGTGATCAGTTAGCGTCCCGCGTGGACGGCGAAGTCAACTTTGCGCGGCGAGCCCGGCCTGGAGTGATCTTCCATCCGCGCATCTGGTCGAGGA
>JAYUYY010000683.1:0-10295 GCA_043752225.1 Sandaracinaceae bacterium
CAGCCCGCGGCGCGCGCTGTGGTCGCTGCTCGTGCGGCGCGCGCGTGTGAAGCTGCGCGGGCTCCATTGGCGGCGCAGCGCGCAGACCGAGATCGCGCCTGCGCTCTTGATGCGCATCGATACGTGCTGGTCGGTCGCGATCGGGCTCAGCACGGTCGACACGATCCGCGCCGCGGACTTTCAGGCGCAGCATCTCTTGCTCGCGCTCGGCAGCGGTGAGCCGTATCGCGTCGCACGCGCGCTGGCGGTGGAAGCGGGCTTTGCAGCGACCAATGGCCGCACGGGTCGCGAGCGCGCGCTGTCGGTCGGCGCTGCGGCCCGCGCGCTCGCGGTCGAGCTCGAGCCGCAGCACCCGCATGCGCTCGGCCTCTCGATGATGACCACGGGCATGACCGCGTATCTGATGGGCGAGTGGGCGCAGGCGCTGCGCGACTGCGATCAAGCCGAGCGCATCTTGCTCGACCGCTGCACCGGCGTGCTCTGGGAGCTGACCAACGCGCGCCGTTTCGCGCTCTCGGCGCTTGCGTTCATGGGCCGGATCAGCGAGCTCTCGCGGCGCGCGCCCAGCTTGCTCAGCGACGCGCGCGAGCGCGGGCATTTGTACGCGGAGACCGATCTGCGTACGCGGCTGATGCCGCTCTCGTGGCTCTCGCAGGGCAAGCCGGACGCCGCGATCGAGAACGCCGATGACGCTCTCCAGCGCTGGACGCAGCAGGGCTTTCATCTCCAGCACTACAACCACGCGCTCACGCTCATGCAGTGCGAGCTGTACCGCGGCGAGCCGCTGGCTGCGCTGGCGCGCATGGATCGAACTTGGCCGTTGCTCTCGCGCTCGATGTTGCTGCGGATTCAGGCGCTGCGCGCGGAGATCGTGCATGCGCGCGGGCGCGCGATCTTGGCGGCGCTTCCGAGCATGCCGGCGGCGCGTCGTTCCGCGTCGACGGCGCAGGTCAGCCGCCTCGCAGATCAGCTGCAGGCCGAGCGCATGCCCTGGACGACGCCGCTCGCCGCGCTGCTGCGCGCCGGCGTGCACATGCAGGGCGGCGACAGCGAGCGCAGCCGGATTGAGCTCGAGCAAGCGGCGGCGGGCTTTCACACCGTCGACATGGCGCTGCACGCCGCGGCAGCGCGCAATCGGCTCGGCGCGCTGCTCGGCGGCGAAAGCGGCGCGGAGCTGCGCGCGCGCGCCAAGACCTTCTTCGACGCCGAAGGCATCGTCGACCCCGACGCCTTTACGCGCTTGTTCGCGCCCGGTTTTCCGTGAAGCGCGAAGCGATAGCTAGAACGCCGCGACCGATCGATCGATCGACCGTCGCGTGGGGGTTGTCTTTCATGGCGTGATGGATGCCTTCCAGCTCGCGACGACGAGCCCGGTGTCAGGCGGCGCGACCACCATGTGCAGCGCCGCAGCTTGAATGCAGCGCTTCAACGCCGCGGGTGCGTCGCCGGTGACAATGGCGGAGCGAGCGCGCCCGCGTTCGTCGATCTCGATCTCGACCTTGAGCTCGCCGATCTCGCCGGCGCGCGCGGTCGACGTCGCCGTGCGGTAGCAAGCGCGCTGCTCATCGCGGATGCGATCGACGCCGCGTCGCACCTGCGAGGCCCGCAGCGATCCCGTCACGCCCAAATCGAAGAAACGCGCTTCGCGCAGAACCGGCAACGGCGCGATCTTCTGCGGCGTCAGCACCGGCCGCGGCGGTGCGGCGCGCGCGGGCTCGGGCGTTGGATCGGACGCGGGCTTCGCGCTCAGCTCGAGGTCCGGCATGTCTTCGGCCTGCAGCACCGCGGCTTCTCCCAAGGGCGCGCGTGCGGTCTGCGGGCGCACGACCAACGCGGGTGAAGTCGCATCGGGCGTCGCAATCCCCGCGCGCTTCTCGCTCGACTCGCGGGTCAGGAGTGCGCCCATGTCGCGCTCCAACGCAGCGCTCGGCTCATGCTTGGTCGCGGGCACGCTCGCTTCGCGCTTGCGGCGAGCGAACGAACGCCCGGTGTTGCGCGAATCGCTCGCTCGGTTGCGCGCGGTCGGGAGCGGCACCGCGAGCGGCACTGCGGGCGCCAGCGTCGGCGCGGGTTGGGGCTGCGCTCGCGCGGGCTCGCTCCACGGTTTGATCGCCGCGCGCTTGGGTTCGAGCGCGTGATGCGTGGGCTGGAGCGGCTGGATACGCGCGATCGCCGGATGGCTCGCGACCACATGGCTCTCGACCGAGCGCGACCCGATAAAAGCGACGACCCCGACCAAGCAGGCGCTCGACGCTGCGATCGCGATCCACGGCGGCGAACGCTTGGGCCGGCGCGACATGCTCGGCGGCTCCAGCACCATCGCCACCGGATCGATCGGAAACGCTTCGTCGCTCGCCGGCTCGCCCTGACTCGATGCGCGCGATGGGCTCGGCTCGAGCTCCGCGGTCCGCATCGGCGGAGCCGGTGGAAGAGAAGTCGGCGGCGACGTAGCGGGCGGCGTTGACGATCGCGTCGCGCCAATCCGCACGGGCGGCGGACCCAAGCGCGAGGGCAGCGGCGGCAGCGCTGACAACAAGCCGGCGGGCGGAGCGGTTGCGGGCGGTGATGAAGCCGCCGGCGGAACGGTCGAAGAGATCGAGGAAGGTGGCGGCAGCGTGGGCGAAGACGAGCTCAAGCGACGGATCTCCGCGAGGTCCATCACCGCCGTCTGCGACGTGGGCCGCTCGTCGAAGCCTTCGAAAAGCCGCTTGTCGAGCGGCGAAGGCTGCTCTCGGGTCGAATGCGTCGAGGTCGGCTCGCGCATCAAGTCGTCGTAGCCGAGCGGCTCTCTCGAAGTGTCGGCGGGTGGCGTGACGCGCGGCCGCACACCCGACAAGCTGCGATCGAAGCGAATGCTGATCAGCGCGTTCGCGAGCTCGGATGCGCTCGCGAAGCGGTTGCGCGGATCGGGGTCGAGCGCGCAGAGCATGATCGAGTCGAGCGCCGGGATGACCTGCGGATTGATCCGCGACGCGGGCACCAGCCGGTTCGCAGCGTGTGCCGCCAGCAAGTCATCGAGGCTCTTGCTCGGATGCGGCGCGCCACCCGTGCAGAGGTAGTAGAGCAACGCGCCGCACGAATAGACGTTCATCGCCGGCGACGCCTCGCTCGGCTTACCGTCGGCCGGAGGCAACGCGCCGCGCAGCTGCTCGGGCGCCATAAATGCCGCCGCGTGCAACGCAGGCGGCCACGCGTGCATGAACGCCGGCACGCCGAGGTCGAGCAGCTTGACCTGCAGCCGCGGCGCGACGCCTGGCTCGTGAGTCTCGCGCAGGATGAAGTTCCGCGGATAGAGCGCCGCGTGCGAGAGCCCGTTGCGATGTGCAGCGTTGAGCCCTCCGCACACGCGATAGACCAAGTCGATCACGCTCGGCAGCGGCGCGATGCCCACCACGTCCGCCCAGGCGTCGAGCCGCACGCCTTCGACATGCTCGAACACGATGTAGCAAGTGCCGTCTTCCAGCTGCCCGGTTCCCTCGACCAAAGCCAGCGTGGGGTGCCGAATACGGCTGGCAGCGCGCGCGAGCGTGAGCATTTTTTCGCGTGCGGCGAGCGGACCGCGCCAAAACCGAATCGCGACGATCCGCGCATCGCTGCTGCGCCGCGCTCTGAACACCGAGCTGCTCGGATCGCCGATCCGATCGATCAGTCGATACTCGCCCTGGAGGAGTGCTCCGTTTGCAATCGCAATGGCTGACATGAGGGGGCTCGCCGCGGGTGCTGCCGCGCGGCGCAGTCGAGCCATGGTCTCGCTCGACGTCCCGATCGCGCGTCAGGGATGTCCCTGACACGCGAGCGATCGGTGTCAGCTTTTCGCTTCGGGTCGCAGCACGCCGGCAGCGAGCGCACATTGGATCAGCTCAGCGCGACTCTTGAGCCCAAGCTTCTGACCAATTCGTGTGCGATGCGTCTCGATCGTCTTGGTGCTCGTACCGCAATGCTCTGCAATGTCGCGCTGCGATCGACCTTCAGCGAGCATCACGAACACCTCGCGCTCGCGCGGGCTGAGCGCTCCGAGCGGATCGTTCGGCGGCTCGCGGCTGTCGCGCTCGCGCGACATCGGCGCGGTCACGCGCTCGGCTTCGAACGCCGAAGGACCAAACACGCGAGCCAGCTCGATGTCGCACGAGCCCAAACGGATGCGATCGCCGACCGCGAGCCGTACGCAGCCCAAAATCGGCTGACCATTCACGAAGGTGCCGTTCTGGCTGCCGAGATCTTCGATCACCGCACCTTCGGTCGCATCGATGCGAAAGAGCGCATGGCGGCGCGACACGCTTTCGTCTTGAAGCTGCAGGTCGACCTCGTGACCGCGGCCGACTACGAACTTACGGGTCGGGATCGTGAACTCCCGACGCCCTGACTTGAGCGTCCAACTCATGCGTCCATACCGTTCAAGCATGGGCGTGGAAATCGGTCGAGCGACCACCCCTCGTCCCCGATCAATCCCCCGTCCGCTCGCGTCACATCGGCTAGGATGCGCCCGTGCGAACGAAAGTCGATGCCAGCGCGGTCGCTGCAGAGCTCCTTCCAGGGGTGAGCATTCCGCTTCTCAAGGAGCTGCATTTGCTTACACGGGACGGCGATCTCAACGCCGACTCGCGCCGCAAGCTCAAGCAAGTCAACCACTTCATCGGATTCTTGCGGCCGATGTTCGAGGATGCGGCCGCACGCCATGCCGAGCCGGTGATCGTCGACTGCGCGGCAGGCAAGTCGTACTTGGGCTGCTTGCTCGCCGAGGTGTTCCTAAAGCCGCTCGCGCGCGGCGCGCTGATCGCGAGCGAAGCACGGCCCGAGCTCACGACCGCGACCACCGAGCGCGCGCACAAGCTCGGGCTCGATCGCTTGCGCGCAATCTCGGGCGACATCTCCGCGGCCGACGTGCCGGAGCGCATCCACCTGGTGACGGCGCTCCACGCTTGCGACACCGCGACCGATGACGCGATCGCGCTCGCGATTCTCAAAGAGGCCGATCACATCGCGGTCGTGCCGTGCTGCCAAGCCGAGGTCGCGCGCCAGCTCTCCGAAGCCGCTCCGCCGGACGCCGCGATCGCATCGCTTTCGAATCATCCGTTGCATCGCCGCGAGCTCGGCTCGCACCTCACCAACGTGATCCGCGCGCTCGTGCTCGAAGCGCACGGCTACAAAGTCACCGTGACCGAGCTCGCCGGCTGGGAGCACTCGCTGAAGAACGAGCTGATCCTCGGCAAGCGCACGCAACGCGAAAGCAAACGCGCCGCGCAAGAGCTGAGCGCGCTGCTCGCGGCGACCGGCGTCAAGCCGAAGCTCGTGCGCTTGCTCGAAGCGCCGTCGGCTCAGTGATCACCGGCTGTTTTTGCATAGCTCGAGCCAGCCCTGCACACCCGCGCTGCGATACTTCTGGCGGTGCAGCACGAAGAAGAGCTGCCGGCGAAAGTCGCGGTGCGGAACTTTGCAGGGCACGAGCACCTTGTGCCGAAACTCTTCCTCGAGCGCGATCTTCGACACGCAGCCCACGCCCAGGCCCGCTTCGACCGCGCTCTTGATCGCCTCTGTGTGTTGAAGCTCGAGCGCGACGTGCAGCTCGGAGAGGATCCCGTGCATCGCGTGCTCGAAGGCTTGGCGCGTCCCTGAGCCTTGCTCGCGGACGATCCACGGCGCGGCTTTGAGATCCTCATCACGCAGCAGCTTCTTCTTGGCGAGCGGATGCTTGGGCGAGCAGAACACCACCAGCTCGTCGTCGCGCCAGTGCGTAACCTCGAGCGCGGCGTCCTGCACTTCGCCTTCGATCAAGCCGACGTCGATCTCGTAGTTGCTGACCTTGCGCGTGATCTCCGCGGTGTTCGCGACCTCGAGCGTGACCCGCGCGCCCGGATGCTCGCGCATGAAACGCGCCATCAGCGGCACTGTCATGTGATTGCCAATCGTGAGCGTCGCGCCGACGCGCACCAGGCCAATGTCGCTCTGCTTGGACAGCGCCTGCTCGAGCTCGCGGCTCTGCGCGTGCAGCGCTTCCGCGCGCGGCCGAATCGAGTGCCCGAGGCTGCTCAGCTGCAAGCGCTTGCCGATGCGGTCGAACAGCTTGATGTCGAACTGGCTCTCGAGGTCGGAGAGAGCGCCGCTCACCGCGGACTGCGACATCGCGAGCTCTTCCGCGGCGCGGCTGACGCTCTCGCTGCGCGCGACCGCGAGGAACACTTCGAGCTGGCGGAGGCTGTAGCGCATAGGGCGTTCGAGGGATCGGCGGGTTGGCGTCCCAATATCGGTAGCGCCGAATACTGACTTCGGAACATCCCGTTTTACCGATTACAGGTCCCGTCGTAAAGACAGGACCCATGAGCAACGTGCATCAAGAAACCGTTCTGAGCGTGCGGCACTGGAACGACTCGCTGTTTAGCTTCACGACCACCCGCGATCGCGGGCTGCGCTTCAAGAACGGCCACTTTTTGATGATCGGGCTCGAGGTCGAGGGCCGCCCGCTGATGCGCGCGTACAGCGTCGCGAGCCCAAACTACGAGGATCACCTCGAGTTCTACAGCATCAAGGTGCCGAACGGCCCGCTGACCTCGCGCCTGCAGCACCTCCAGCCGGGCGACCCGATCCTGGTCAGCAAGCGCCCGACCGGAACGCTCGTGGTCAGCAACGTGCGGCCGGGCAAGCGCCTCTACCTGCTCAGCACCGGCACCGGCCTCGCACCGTTCATGAGCATCATCCGCGACCCCGAGACCTACGAGAATTTCGAGCACGTGATCGTCGCGCACGGCGTGCGATTCGCGAACGAGCTCGGCTACGCCGACTACATCCGCGACGAGCTGCCCAAACACGAGGTGCTCGGCGAGCTGGTCCAAAAGCAGCTCCACTACTACCCGACCGTGACGCGCGAGCCGTACGAGAACCAAGGCCGCATCACCGACTTGCTCGCGAGCGGCAAGCTGTGCAGCGACGTCGGACTTCCGAACCTCGATCCCGCGCACGACCGCGTGATGATCTGCGGCAGCCCGAGCATGCTGGGCGATCTCACCTCAATGCTCGAAGCCCGCGGCTTCGAAGAGGGCTCAAGCCACAAGCCGGCGCACTACACGATCGAACGCGCCTTCGTCGAGAAGTGATTCGCGGGCGCAAATCGGCACGGTTATTAGGAGGCTTTGCGCATTGCGGGTTTGGAGCGGTCGCGTTGTAAGAAGGCGCAGACTGCCGCCTCGTGATCGCGGTAGCAGATCGTGGTGGAGGCAGCGTGCGTGCGCGGTAAGGGGAGCAGCTCGCCGTGCAAGTACGCGGTGATGATCGACGGATGCACGTAGCTCTTGCGGCAGACTGCCGCCGTGTTGCCCAAGTGCTGCGCGGCGCTGCGGACGGCGGTTAGGACCGAAATGCGTGTCGCGCGCTCGGTCGCGGCGGCGCCTGCGCGCGCGAGGTCGACGGCGACGCGAACGGTCGCCGACCACGTGCGCAGGTCCTTGATGGTGAGATCGTCGCCCAGCACCTCGCGCAGGTGCGCGTTGAGCTGCGTCGCGTAGATCGGGTGCACCAAGCCTTCCGCGTCCGCGTAGCGAAACAAGCGCGTGCCGGGCAGCGCCATGCAACGCGAGATCACGCGGGCGACGCGCGCATCGCGAAAGCTGAGCTTGCGATCGACGCCGCTCTTGCCCTTGAAATGAAAATCCACGCGCGAGCCGTTCACGCGCACGTGCCGCTTGCAGAGCGTGGTCAGGCCGAAGCTGTGGTTCGCGCGCGTGTACTCGTCGTGACCCACTCGAATGCCGGTCTCGTCGACAATCCAGAGCAGCGTGGTCAGCACCTTCTCTCGGTCGTGCTCGCGGCGCCGCAGCTGGCGCTCGCAGTGCGCGCGCAACGCTTCGAGCCTGTTGGCGGCGCGCGAGATGCGCTGGTGCTTGCGCTCGTTGCGCTCGGTCGACCACTCATTGTGATAGCGGTACTGCTTGCGGCCGCGCGCGTCGCGCCCCGACGCCTGCAAGTGGCCGTTCTCATCGGGACAGATCCAGACCTGCGTCCACGCCGGTGGAACGGCGAGCTTGGCGATCCGCGCGAGCACCTTGTCTCCCGCTCTGCACGAGCTTCTGGCGCCTTTCGCTACGGCGAGGCGCGCGCGCGTGCGCAAGGATTCGCCGCGAATCAATCGATCGCGTAGCGCTTGAGCTTGTCTAAGAAGGTTGCGCGGGAGAGGCCCAGGCGGCGTGCGGCTTCGGATTGATTTCCAGCTGCATCCGCGAGCGCTTGGGTGAGCAACGTGCGTTCGAGGCGCTCGACTTGCGCTCTGAACGTTCCGCTGCTCTCGCTGGCGAGCGCGTTGGTCGTTGAAGCCGGCGGCTGCGCCAGCGCTTGCAGCTCTTGCACGTCGAGCCCACCGCCGTCGCTGAGCGCGACGAGCCGCGTCATCAGGTTCTCGAGCTCGCGCACGTTGCCCGGATACGGCCGCTCGCGCAGCGCGCGCAGCAGCGCAGGCGTGAGCGAGATGCCTTCGAGGCCGAAGCGCTCGGCCGCGGCGCGCGCGAACAGCTCGGCGAGCAGCGGGATGTCCTCGGCGCGCTCGCGCAGCGCCGGCATCTCGAGCTCGACCACTGCGAGCCGGTAGTAGAGATCCTCGCGAAAGCGACCGGCTTTGCAGTCCGCGAGCAAGTCGCGATGCGTGCAGGCGACCACGCGCACATCGACGCGCTCGATCGCGCTCGCGCCGACCGGTTGGATCTCGCCCGACTGAAGCGCGCGCAACAGCTTGGGCTGGAGGCGCGCGGGCAGCTCGCCGATCTCGTCGAGCACCAGCGTGCCGCCATGCGCGCTGGCGAAAAATCCGCGGTGGCTCGAGGTCGCGCCGCTGAACGCGCCGCGCACGTGGCCGAACAGCTCGCTCTCGGCCAGCTCGAGCGCGATCGACGCGCAGTTGAAGCGCACGAACGGCTTGCTCGCGCGCGCGCTTCCCGCATGCAGCAGCGCAGCGAGCAGCTCTTTACCGGTGCCCGTTTCACCGCGCACCAAGACCGGCACGTCACGCTTGGCGACGCGCAACGCGCGATCGACGATCTTGCGAAAGGCCGGCGCGCGACCGACCAACGGCCGACCGAGCAGCGTCTGCGCGGCGGCCCTGCGCGCCTCGCGCTTGAGCACGCTCAGCTCGATCGCGCGCTCGACCACTGCCTCGAGCTCATCGATGTCGAACGGTTTGGGCACGTAGTCGAACGCGCCCTCTTTGATCGCGCGCACCGCGAGCCGCTCGCTGCCGCGCGCGGTCAGCAGCACGACCGGCAGCTCCGGGTTGCGGGTGCGGATGCGCGCGAGCAGCGCGAGGCCATCGAGATCGGGCATCGAAAAATCGGTCAGCACGAGGTCGAGCTCGTCGAGCTCGCCGGCATCGCTGAGCGCCGCGGCTTGCATCCCGCTGCTCGCGGCGCGCACGACGATCCCGCGCTCCGCGAGCAGCTCGCGCAGCATGAAAAGCACCGCGGGCTCATCGTCGACGATTAGAACGTTGGGCATAGGGCTCGCTCAGCTGCGCATGCCAGACGGAAGCTGGAGCACGGCGGTCGTGCCACGGCCGACCGCGCTTTCGAACCGCAGCTCCCCACCATGCTGACGCGCGACACCGCGCGCGGCCAGCACGCCGAGCCCGAAGCCGCCTTCGGTTTGGGTCGCGAACGGCTCGCCCAGGTGAGCGAGCTGCTCGCGGCTCATCCCCGGACCCTCGTCGATCACGCAAAGCCGCACCGCGTCGCGCTGCGGGCGGTCGACGCGCAACGTGAGCGTGCCGCCGTTCGGCATCGCACTCAGCGCATTGAGCGCGAGGTTTAGAACGGCGTCGCGCAGCCGCGAGCGGTCGGCCAGCAGCGGCGGCGCGTCGCCGGCGATCAACACGCGCACGCCGCGCTCGTGCGCGCGCGCTTCGATCACGCCCGCGACATCCTCGAGCAACCCACGCAGCTCGACCTCGGCGAGCGCGAGATCGCGGATCGGCCGCGCGAAGCCAAGATAGCCGTTGAGCACCTCGAGCGCGCGATCGACCTCGCTCACGACAACCGCGAGCCGCTCCTGATCGCGCGGCTCTTCGGTCTTGCGCTGCACCAGCTGCACGAGGCCGCGCACCGCGGTCAGCGGGTTCTTCACCTCGTGCGCGACCAGCGCGCCGAGATGCTCCACGCTCGCAGCGCGCTGCTCGGCCTCTTTCAGTAGATCGGTGCGCATGCGCTCGAGCTGCGCGGCGATCCGCGCGTGCGCGTCGACGAGGCCGATCACACCGACCGCCAGCAGCGCGAGCGAGGCGACCGTGCTGATCAGCAGCATCCGCGTCGACCACGGCGCGGCGA
>JAYUYY010000684.1:0-4150 GCA_043752225.1 Sandaracinaceae bacterium
TGATCGAGCTGTGCTGGGGCGACGTGGGCCTCGCGCTCACGATCCCGCGCCAAGGCCTCGGCAACGCGGCGCTCGCAGCGGTCGCGAACGAAGAGCAGCTCAAGCGCTTTCACGGCAAGTGGGCCGCGATGGCGATCACCGAGCCGAACGCGGGCAGTGACTCGGCCGCGATCCGCACCACGGCGATCAAAGACGGCGAGCACTACGTGCTCAACGGCGAGAAGATCTTCGTGACCGCCGGCGAGCGCGCCGATTGCGTGGTCGTGTGGGCTTCGCTCGATCCGAGCGCGGGCCGCGCGGCGATCAAGAGCTTCATCGTCGAAAAAGGTACGCCCGGCATGACCGTCGCGCGCCTCGAGCACAAGCTCGGCATCAAGGCGTCGGACACCGCGACGCTCTTGTTCACCGATTGCCGCGTGCACGAGCGCAACTTGCTCGGCAGCGCAGAGGTCGACACGAGCAAGGGCTTCGGCGGCGTCATGCAGACGTTCGACAACACGCGTCCCGTGGTCGCGGCGATGGGCATCGGCTGCGCGCGCGCGTCGCTCGAGCGCGCTCGCGAGCTGCTGCGCGGCGAGGGCTACCAAGCCGCGTACCAGCGCTCGATCTTCACGTCGTCGGCGATCGAAGCCGAGCTCTACCGCATGGAAGCGGATCTCGACGCCGCGCTCTTGCTCACCATCCGCGCGGCGTTCATGGCCGACAACGGCCAGCCGAACTCCAAAGAAGCCTCGATGGCCAAGGCCAAGGCCGGCCGCACCGCGAACGCTGTCACGCTGCGCTGCGCGGAGCTGTGCAGCACGCTCGGCTACAGCGAGACCGAGTTGCTCGAGAAGTGGGCGCGCGACTCGAAGATCTTGGACATCTTCGAAGGCACGCAACAGATCCAACAGCTGATCATCGCGCGGCGCGTGCTGAACCTCAGCTCGGCGCAGCTCAAGTAAGACAGCGCTGTCTCAAGGCGACATCAGCTGATCGCACGCAAGGCACGCCTCGCCCTCGCTCGCCTGTCGGGCTGCGCGGTCGAGCGCGCCTTGCGCGTCCGCGAGCAGTCGATTGAACAACGCCTGCTGATCGCGATCGACGGCGTGCCCCGCTTGCCGTAGCTCGAGCAAGCGTGCGCGCGCTAGGTCTGGGCGGCGATCGTTCAAGTCGATCTCCGCGGCGACGAGCAAGGCCTCAGCTCGGCTCGAGGTCGTGCAGTGCGCGAGGCGCTTGCGCGCGAGGCCGGGTAGCCCAGCTCGCGCGAGGGCGAGGGCCGCCGCACCTGCATCCGCGGGATCGCAGCGCTCGCTCGGTGCAGCCGCATTGCGGCTCACGTTCGCGAGCTGCGCGCTGAACGCAGGCGGCAAGCACGCGCGCGTCTGGTTCAGCGCCACGAGCGCGCCAGCAGGATCGCCCAGCCCGATCGCGATCCGCGCGCGCCAAACGCACAGCTCCGCGCTGAGCACGCCGCTTTGCATGAGGGGTTGGATGATCTCCGCCGCGCGCTGCAGCTCGAGCGTGCGCGCGTGCGCGATCGCACGCTGCAAGCCGAGCTTGCCGGCTTGCGCGTGGGGCAGGGCCTCGCCGCGAGCCTCGAGCGCGATCGTTTGACCCTGCACGGTGAGCTTCGTAGGTCTGCCGTCCGCGATCGCGTCGAGCACCGATCGCAGCTCGATCAAATGATCTGGGTCGGCATCGCGTGTGACATGCAGCTCGACCTCGATGAACCCGAGCAGCGCCTCGACCAACGCACGCTCGCGCTGCGTTTCATTCGTGGTCGCGGTCAGGACATCGGCGATCACGCACAAGCGATGGGCATTGCAGCTGCGCGCGAGCTCGTGATCGCCGGAGCGAACCGCGTCGCGCAGCAGTCCGTCGACCGAAAAGAGCTCGGCGGGGTCTTGCTGCACGAAGCGCGCATACAACGTGCGGTCGCTCTGCAGGTTCCCGATTTCCGCGACGCTGAGCGCCGCATATCCGATACCCCATAGCGTCGCGATGCTGATCACCGAGCGCTGCCCGCGCACCGCGATCCATCGCTCGAGCCCGCGCGTGCAAAGCGCCGCGATGCCCAACATCGGCACGTACAGATAGCGCTCCGAGAGCGTGCCGCCTTGGCTGCCGATCGCCACGACGTTGAGCCCGGGCAACAGCAAGAGCGCGAACAACGCCGAGTCAGCCGCCGACGCACGCCAGCTCGGCCGCGAACGCGCCGCGAGCCAGAGCCCGATCAAGAGCACGCCGGCGAGCAAGCCGATGACGCCGAGCCATTGGACCTCGCTCGGCAAGCGCAACGGTTGGCCGAGCGCGTAGTTGAGCTGGTGGCGCAGGTTCGTGGGCAGCACGAGCGCCTTGAGCTCGAAGCCGAACGACACGGCGACGCGACTGATCAGCGCTACGCCGCCGTCTTCGAACGGCCCCTTGGGGTGCGCGTCGACGACTCGCGCACGCACGACCAGCACCGCGATTTGCACGGCGCCGAGCCATGCGATCGCGCTAAAACGCTTTCGCCACTGATCGCGCGGCTGGAGCAGCAACGTCTCCGCGAGCAGCACGAAGCCGAGCACCACGCCGCTCTCTTTACACAGCGTCGCGGCAAGCGAGCATGCCGCCAGCGCGACGATCGAGCCAAGACCGAGCACGCGCCGCTGCCAGATCAAGAGCGCGAGCAGCACGAACGTGCCGAGCAGCAGATCTCCGCTGCCGCTCACCCACGTGACGGCGAGCGGTCGACTCGGATGAAGCGCGAAGGGAATCACGCCCAACGCGACCGCAGCTCCGATTCCCGGTGCATCACCCAAACGCCGTCGCAACCAAACCAGCGCGAGCAGCACGTTGGTCGCGTGCAACAGCAGGTTGACCAGGTGGTACCCGAATGGCCGCGCGCCGAACGCTTGATACTCGAGCGCGTGCACGGCCTTGAGCAGTGGCCGAAAGTAGTACGCGTTGCCAGCCTCGGGCGCGTTGGCAGAGGTCGCTTCGCCGTCCGGGAAGAACGGCATCGTGATCAGCTCGGCCACCGACGGCAGCGTATGAATGCGCGCGTCGTGCTCGATCAACGGATGATCGTCCCAGACGAACCCCGCCCCGAGCGAAGGCAGGAACACGACCAGCGTGACGACCAGCCAAACGATCAGCGAGCCGAGCTTGGATCGCACGAGGATGATCGCGAGTACCACGCGGGCCGCTTTGCCGTCGAGTTTGGCTCGGTGCAGCAGCGACTAGAGCAGCAGGTTCAAAACCTTCTGTGCGATCGCCTCACTCGCGGTCATGCCGGGCGACTCGATGCCGAACAAGTTGATCAGCGCCGGGATGCCGTGCGCGCCCGCCGTTTCGATCGCGAAGTCGCAAGTAGGCGCGCCGGCCGCCTGGAGCTTGGGGCGAATGCCGGCGTAACCAGGAGTTAGGTCCTCGTCGCGGATGCTCGGCAAGTAGCGCCGCAGCGCCGCAGCGAAGAGCACGCCTTTGCTCGGCTCGACGTCGTAGCGCAGCGCAGCAATGTACTCGGTGTCGGGGCCGGCGCGCAGGTTGCCGTCGAGATCCATCGTCACGTGAATCCCGAGCCCGGCTTGCACCGGCACCGGATACACGAGGTGGCGCACCAGCCCGCGCAGGCGCGGTGCGAGCTCGAAGTAGTCGCCTTTGCAGAAGAGCGTATCGCGATCGAGCGCGCGCGCGGAGAGGCCCGCGTGCTCGAGCAGCGTCGAGGCGTGCAGACCCGCGGCATTGACGACGTGCTGCGCGCGCACGCGCATACGCTGGCCATCGCGCGCGGCGTGCTCGACGAGCAGTCCGTCGCCGCTCGGCGCGAGCCCGACGACCTCGGTGCGCAGCACGAGAGCCGCGCCGTGCGCGAGCGCTTCACGCCGGTAACTGTCGGCGAGCGCGAACGGATCGACGATGCCGGTCGCAGGCGAGTGCAAGCCCGCGACGGCATGTACGTTGGGCTCGAGCTGCTGCAGCTCCGCGCGGTCGAGCATGCGCAGCGCGCCCGCGTGATTGGCGAGGCCGCGCTGGCAGAGCTCTTCGAGCGCGCTGACCTCGGCCTCGCAGGTCGCGACGATCACCTTGCCGCAGCGGCGATGCGCGATCTCGAGCCGCTCGCAGCGCGCGTACAAGCGCTCGCGACCTTCGACGCACAGCACGGCCTTGAGCGAGCCGAAGG
>JAYUYY010000685.1:0-4149 GCA_043752225.1 Sandaracinaceae bacterium
CTATGAAGCCGGTGGGCGCTTCGCGCGGGGCAGTGCCCGCGCCGAGCTGATCGGCTTCTACAACGACTACTCGAACCTGACTGACGTGTGCACGTTCTCGAGCGGCTGCACCGACGCCGACCTCGACACGCAATTCGACGCGGGTGAAGCGCGTATCTACGGCTTCGAGGCCTTCGCCGACTACGAGATCGCGTTGCCCGCGGCGCTCAAGCTGCCGGTGACGCTCGCGTACACGCTGACGCACGCGGAGTTCATGAACACCTTCGGCTCAGACGACCCGATCTTCGGCGACGTCGAGGAAGGCGATGAGATGCCGTACGTGCCGCGGCACACGCTGTCCGGTTCGGTTGGCCTCGAGCACAAACGCGCAGGCGGAAATCTCAGCCTCTCGTACGTCTCCGCGATGCGCGAAGAGGCTGGTGCAGAGCCGCTCGCCGATTCGCTCGCGACCGACGAGCAGCTGACCTTCGATGCGGCGCTCTACTACCGCGCCAACGATCCGGTCGAGCTCTACTTGATCGCGCGCAACCTCTTCGACAGCCACGACATCGTGTCGCGCCGCCCATTCGGCGCGCGCCCGAATGCGCCGCGCATGGTGCAGGTCGGCGTGAAGGTCACGCTCTAGACGCGCTATGCTCAGTCGCGGCTCAACGAGAACGCGAGCCCGGCGCCGCGCTCCATCTCGACACCATAGACCGCGCGCACGTTCTGCTCCGTGATCACGTCGGCGACTGGTCCGGTGCACACGCTGCGCCCGGCCGATAGCAAGAGCGCGCGATCGGCGTGTTGCAGCGCATCGGAGAGCGCGTGCAGCACGAGCACGACCGCGTAGCCGTCGCGCGCGAGCGTGCGCAAGAGCGCATGCAGATGCAGCGCGTGGCCGACATCGAGCGATGCGGTCGGCTCATCCAGGCACAGCACGCGTGCACCGGTCGCAAGACCGCGCGCGATCAGCACGCGCCGCTGCTCGCCGAACGAGAGCGCGGTAAACGACCGCTTGGCAAAGCTTGCGGAGTCCGTGACCTCCAGCGCGTGCTCCACCGCCGCGCGATCGCCCGCAGTCGCTCCGGCGAACGCGTCGCGATGCGCAAACCGCCCTTGGAGCACGACTTCGTAGACCGGCAACGCGGAGCGCAGCGAGGTCTGTTGCGGAACGAAGGCCAGCTTGCGCGCGCGCTCGCGCACCGGCATCTGCGCGACCGGTTGACCGTCGAGTCGCACCGAGCCGGTGAACGGAAGCAGCCCGCTTACCGCGCGCAGCAGCGTGCTCTTGCCCGCGCCGTTGGGACCGAGGATCGCCAGCACTTCGTTGCGGTGCGCCTCGAGATCGACGCCGTGCACGACCCGCCGCGCCCCGAGCGACACCGCGACGTTCTGCGCGACGATCGCCGCGTCCTTCGCAGCGGCTTCATGCGCGGCCGCTTCAACCATGCATCACCTCGCGACGCGAGCGGATCAGCAGGATCAGAAACAGCGGCGCTCCGATCAGGCCCGTGATCACGCCGAGCGGCATCTCGGTACGCGTAGGGATCACGCGCGTGAGCACATCGCACGCTGCGACGAACGTGCCGCCCAAGAGCGCCGAGGCGGGCAAGAGCGCGCGATGCCGAGCACCGACCAGCGGTCGCAAAGCGTGCGGCACGATCAACCCGACGAACCCGACCTGCCCGCCGAGCGAAACCGCAGCAGCCGTCAGCACCGCGGTCCACAGCACGCACGCGTAGCGCGCTTCGTTCACGTCGACGCCGAGCGCGGACGCTTCCTCTTCACCCGAGAGCATCAAGTCGAGCGTCGGCGCCCAGACGTACGTCGCCACCAGGCCCGCGATCACGAGCGGCGTTGCGAGCCAGACCCGCGCGAGGCTCACCCCGCTCACGTCGCCGAGCGCGAAATCCATCATCGCGCGCGCGAGCTCCCAGCGCTCCATCGCGAGGCTCGTCACGAAGCCGCCGATGCTCACGAAGAGCGACGACAACAAGAAGCCCGTGAGCAACAGCATCACTACATCATCGCCCACGCGTTGCACTGCGAGCAGCACGGCAAGCGCGCCGCACGCCCCGAGCACGCAGCCGATTGGAAGCAGCATCTCCGGTGCGACGACGCTCGTCAGCGCGCTCGCCGCGAGCGCCTGATAGAGCAACATCGCCAGCTTGCCGCCGAGGCTTGCGCCCGCCGTGGTTCCCAAGATCGAAGGGTCGGCCAGCGGGTTGCGAAACAAGCCTTGAACGACCGCGCCGCCTGCGGCGAGCGCCGCGCCCGCGAGGAACGCCGCGCACAGCCGCGTAGCGCGCAGCCCGAGGTAGGTCTCGGACAGCTGCGCATCGGCCAAGTCGCCCGCGCCCACCCGCAATGACGCTGCCGCAACGAGCGCAAGCAGTCCGAGCAATACCGGATAGAGCACCCGCGGGCTCAACGCTTTTTCTGCCTGGGTCTCCATGCGGAAAACGCGTCGCGCGCGACTCTGTTACGCGTGCTCCGAGGTGTCAACCACAGCAACTCCTGATGAAGGCCACCGTCGCATGCGCGCGCCGCTCGTCCACCACGCGCAGCGCAACCCGCGCATCCGCGCACACTCTCGATCCTAGGGCGTCGCGCGATGAGCTAGCACGGACCGTGCTGACTCACGTGGACGCATGCTGTTACGATCCGCGAGGGATGGGGCAAAGCAACGCGGCAGTGAACGAGCGCTACACGCTGCTCGATCGTCTTGGCCAAGGCGGCATGGGCGTCGTGTACCGCGCCACCGACCGCAACAACGGCAACACGGTCGCGCTCAAGCGTCTGCTCGCGAACGCAAGTACGGCGACGGCGCGCAGCGCCAAGAACGCAGCGCGCGACGTCGAGCTCTTTCACCAGGAGTTCCGCACGCTGGCGCAGCTCGCGCACCCGCGCGTCGTGCGCGTCGAAGACTTCGGCGTCGATGCTGACGGCCCGTACTACACGATGGAGCTGCTGGACGGCGACGACCTGCACGCGATCTCGCCGCTGCCGTTTCAAACCGCGTGCTCGCTGGTACGCGACGTGTGCTCAGCGCTCGCCCTGCTGCACTCGCGACGGCTGCTGCACCGCGATCTATCGCCGCGCAACATCAAGCGCGCCGAGCACGGTCGCGCAAAGCTGATCGACTTCGGCGCGATGTCTCCGATGGGAGTTCAGCGCTTGATGATCGGCACCCCGCCGTTCGTCCCGCCCGAAGCCATCGCGCGTCAACCGCTCGATGCGCGCGCGGATCTCTACGCGCTCGGCGCCACGCTTTATTACGTGCTCACCGGCGTCCATGCGTTTCCCGCCAAGCGCTTGCAGGACCTGCAGGCGATGTGGCGTACGCCGCCGCCGGTGCCTTCGGCGCGCGTGCCCGGCATCCCGCACGAGCTCGACGCGCTCGTGCTCTCGCTGCTCAGCACCGATCCGATGTCGCGACCGCGCAGCGCGGCGGAGGTCCTCGATCGGCTGAACGCGATCGCGGACCTGCCGAACGACGACCAACTGGCGATTCGCCACTCGTATCTGTCTACGCCCGCGCTGGTCGGCCGCGAGCCGGAGACGCAGCGCATACGCCAGCGTTTGCTCGAGCTGCATGCAGGTCGCGGCGGTGCGTTCGCGATCGAAGGTGAAGCGGGAGTCGGACGCTCGCGCATGCTCGACGTGCTCGCGCTCGAGGGCAAGCTCGCTGGGCTTACGCTGATTCGCGCGAGCGCGACGGACGCCGGCAGCTACGGAGCGCTCGGCGCGCTCGTCTCACGGCTGTGCGAGACCATGCCGGGCTTGCCGACCAGCCAAGGCGCGCGCGGCGAGATCCTCGAGCTCTTGCAGCACGGTGCGCTCGACGTCCAGGTCGACAAAGAACGCCGAGGCGAGCTCTACGAAGCGCTGCGCGACCTGATGCGCGCCGCAGCTCGCCGCCAACCGCTGGTGCTCGCAGTCGACGATCTGGATTTGTGCGACGAGCTCTCGCAGGCCGCCCTCGCCTATCTGATCAAAGCCTGTGCGCGCGAGCGCATCCTGCTCGCGTTCACGCGCAGCGCGGGCGGCGCGCACAGCGACCATGCCGCGCTGTCGCTGTTGCGCGACGAGGCCGAAAAGCTGGTGGTGCGCGCGCTCGAGCCGAGCGAGATCGAGCTCCTGCTGAGCTCGCTGTTCGGCGAGGCA
>JAYUYY010000686.1:0-4146 GCA_043752225.1 Sandaracinaceae bacterium
GACGGGCCGGACGCCGAGCAAACGCCGAGGCTGCTCGACGTGCTCGACCGTGCAGACATCAAGGCGACGTTCTTCTTCTCGACCAGCCGCTTTGCGACCCGCGAAAAGCGCAACGCGCACGCGGTCGATCTGGCGCACGAGGTCGCGCGGCGCGGGCACAACCTCGGCAGCCATTCGTTCGATCACAAGCGCATGCATGCGATGCGCGAGCCGCAGCTGCGCGATCAGGTCGCGCGCAGCGACGCTGCATTCGAGCGGTTGTTCGGCGCGCGCACGTTTCTGTTTCGTCCCCCGTTCGGCTCGCGCAACGACACGCTCGACGCGCTGCTGGCCGCGCGCTCGGACCTCACCGTGATGTGGAACATCGGCATGGCCGACTGGGTCGAGCGCGCCCCGGAGCTGATTCGGCTGACGTTCTTTCGCGTGCTCGAGCGCAACGAGGCCGAGCGCGGTGAACGCGGCGGCGTCGTGCTGCTTCACGACACGCATGCCTGGAGCGTCGCGGCGTTCGAGCTGATCGTAGCGGAGCTCCAGACGCGCAACTGCGCGCTGCTCGCGAAGGGCGAGGAGCTCTACGACGTGACCGCGGACCTGACCCCTT
Source organism: Sandaracinaceae bacterium (assembly GCA_043752225.1). Classification (GTDB taxonomy): domain Bacteria; phylum Myxococcota_A; class Polyangia; order Polyangiales; family JAFGIB01; genus JAYUYY01. Next base: position 602 of record JAYUYY010000686.1, read on the forward strand.
TCGCGATCGAGCCCGAGCCCCACGAGATCGCCCGCCGCCAGGCCGACCTGCGTCAGCGGCTGATTTCGCGATGCGCGCCCGAGCGCCGCTGACTCCAGCCGCAAACCGGGCCGCACCCAGCCCAAAAGTCGCGAGCGCTGTGAGCCGAGCCCTAACCAGTGAATCGGGCGCGGCAGGAGAATCAGGTCACCTGACACCTGGGTGCCCGCGTAAGTCGAGGTGCAGAGGTCACGCCGGGTGGGTCCCCATCCCCCAGAAACGGGGCGTAGCCGTTTACTCGCAACATTACGCGGGCTACATTCAAGCGTTCCTGTGGTTTTCTGATGTCATCAAAACCAAACTTCCGACCGGTCGAAGGTCTTTGGGCTCCTCGAACCAGTGGTTTTTCCATGCGAGGCGCCTCGGATGCGCCTCCGATGGCGACCGAATGGTCGGGTGACATCGAGGAAGCCGAGAGCGGCGCGGCGATGGTCGGCTGCGTGCCCGTTCAAGACTTGAGCTGCGTGTATCAGCCGATCGTGGACCTCGTGGATGGTCGAGCGTTTGCGTACGAGGTGCTCGCGCGCTGCGCGTCGCCCGGTCTCACCAATCCCGAGATCCTGTTCAAGCGCGCGGCCGCCGAGCGCTTTTGTGGTCTGCTCGGCCGCACGTTGCGGCAGATCGGCTCGCAGGGCTGTCGCGGCATCCCGCTGTTTCTAAACGTGCACCCGGCTGAGCTCGGCGACCGGTTCGTGATTCAGGTCGACGACCCGATGTACTCGCATGACGACGACGTCTACGTCGAGATCACCGAGTCGGTGCCATTCTCGCATTACGACTTGTGCGCCTCGATGTTGCGCGAGATGCGCGCGCGCGGCGCCGTGCACGTAGTCGTCGATGATCTCGGCGCGGGCTACTCGAACTTGAAGCGCATCGCAGATCTCGAGCCGTCGGTCGTGAAGCTCGATCGACACCTCGTCACCAACCTCGATAAGAGCCGGCGCCACCGCATTCTCGTGCAGGCGGTCGTGCGCATGTGCGTGGACCTCGGCGCGCGCGTGGTCGCTGAAGGGCTCGAGACTTGGGATGAGGTCCGCGCGGTGCGCGACTGCGGCTGCCACTTCGGACAGGGCTACGCGATCGGCCGTCCCGCCAAGGTGCCGGCCGAGCCGATCTGGAAGCTGTAGAGTCGCGCCGGCGCCGGCTTGTGGTACCAACGCTGCGTGGGTGGCGATTCAGACCCGAGCGCGAAGCTCAGCACGGCGCTGTTCGGCGTGCTCGCGCAGCATGCGCAGCCTGATGTGATGGCGTGGCTCTCGACCACGCTGCCAGCCGCGAGCACGCACGCTCCTCTTCCGCGCGGGGCTTTTCTCGCACGCTATGCCGGCTTGCCTCGCAGGCTCGGCGCGAGCGCGAGCACCGCCGTGTGGAGCGCTACCGAGCAGACCGCGCTTCAGGCTGCGGGCGTGCCCGATGCGACGGTTTGGTCGCTGACCGATGTCGGGCGCGCGGCGCTGTTGCTCGGCGTATTTCAGGCGATCGACGAAGCGGCTCGCGTGGCGCTCGCGACCGAGATCTTTCGCCGCGGCGATACGAGCGAGCGCGTCTCGGTGCTGCGTTGCCTGGCGCTATTTCATGCTCCGCTCGATCCGTCCGCGTTCGTGCCGCTGGCCGCGGAGGCGTGCCGAAGCCACGTGCTGGACGTGCTGGCCGCGCTCGCGTGCGAGAATCCGTTTCCGGCGCGCGCGCTACCGGAGCTCGCGTGGAATCAAATGATCATGAAACTGATGTTCGTCGGTCTGCCGCTCGAGCGCGTGCACGCGTGGCAGAGCCGTGTGAATCCTGAGCTCGTGCGCATGGCGCACGATTTTGCGTCGGAACGTCGCGCGGCCGGACGCTCTGTCCCCGACGACGTCGCGCGCATCGCAGCGGAGGCTTCGGCATGAAGATGTTCGATCCCCATATCCACATGACCTCGCGGACCACCGATGACTACGAGGCGATGGCGAAAGCCGGCATCGTCGCGGTGGTCGAGCCGGCGTTTTGGCTCGGACAGCCGCGCACGCACGTGGGCTCGTTCGAGGACTACTTCCTGTCGATCACCGGTTGGGAGCGCTTCCGCGCCAGCCAGTTCGGCATCCGCCACTACTGCACGATCGGCCTCAACCCGAAGGAAGCCAACGTGCCGGACCTCGCGCAGGGCGTGCTCGAGATGATGCCGCGCTACCTCGAAAAAGACGGCGTGATCGCGGTCGGCGAGGTCGGCTTCGACGACATGACGCCGGCCGAGGAGCAGGCGTTTCACGCGCAGCTCGAGATGGCGCGCGAGGCGAGCCTGCCGGTGCTCATTCACACGCCGCACCGCGACAAGAAGCGCGGCACTGAGCGCACGATCGCAGTGATCCGCGAGGCGCGCTTCCCCGAAGAGCGTGTGCTGATCGATCACAACAACGAGGAGACGTTGCCGCTGACGCTCGCGACCGGTTGTTGGGCTGGCCACTCGATCTATCCGCAGACCAAGATGGACGAGGCGCGCATGGTCGCGCTCGTGCAGAAGTACGGCACCGATCGCATGATCATCAACAGCGCCGCCGACTGGGGCGTGTCCGATCCGCTCAAGGTGCCCAAGACCGCGCAGCTGATGCGTGAATCCGGGATCGCCGAGGACGCGATCGAGCAGATCGTGTGGCGCAATCCGATCGCGTTCTTCAAGCAAAGCGGCCGCCTCGATTTGGACGAAGGCTCGACTCACATGCCGGTCGATCAGCGCGAGCTCTTCGAAGGCAACTCCGTGTTGCGCGGTCAGACGCCGCGCGTGCAGCGGTGAGCGCGCAAGCTCCAATGCATCGCACCGTCGTGCTGAATATCGTGGGCCTCACGCCCGAGCTGATGGGCGAGAACACGCCGCATCTCTCGGCGTTCGCCAAAGCCGGTGCGCTGCGGCCGCTGCATACGATCACGCCGGCCGTGACGTGCAGCGTGCAAGCCACGATGGTGACCGGCCTCTTGCCGCGCGAGCACGGCATCGTCGGCAACGGTTGGTACTTTCGTGAGCTTAGCGAAATTTGGCTATGGCGGCAGTCGAACAAGCTCGTGAACGGCGAGAAGATCTGGGACGCCGCTAAGGAGCGCGACTCGCGCTTCACCTGCGCCAAGCTCTTCTGGTGGTACAACATGGGCTCGACCGCGGACATCGCGGTGACGCCGCGGCCGATGTACCTCGCCGACGGCCGTAAGCTGCCCGACATCCATACCGAGCCCGCAGCGCTGCGCGACGAGCTCCAAGTGAAACTCGGACAGTTCCCGCTGTTCAACTTCTGGGGACCCGCATCGAGCATCGTGTCGAGCGCATGGATCGCGCGCTGCGCGCAGCATGTCTACGACACGAACAAGCCGACGCTCTCGCTCGTGTACTTGCCGCACTTGGATTATGCGCTGCAGAAGCTCGGTCCCAGCCATCCAGAGGTTGCGCAGCACGTGCGCGAGATCGATGCGGTCGCGGGCGAGCTGATCGAGCACGTTCAGCGCGATGGTGCGCGCGTCATCGTGTGCTCCGAGTACGGCAT
>JAYUYY010000687.1:0-4143 GCA_043752225.1 Sandaracinaceae bacterium
GGCATCCGCTCGGACTCGGACATGTTCACGCTCGGCTACGCGTTCAAGCCGTGGCAGGGCGCCAAGGCGATCGCCGATGGCAACTCGATCCTGAGCTACGTGCGGGAGACCGCGCACGAGCACGGGATCGACTCGCAGGTCCGCTTCCACCACAAGATCGTGCGCGCCGAGTGGTCGAGCGAACGCGCGCAATGGGCGGTGCAGGTCGAGCGCGGACCGGACAAAGAGCTCGTCGAGCTGACCTGCGGCTTCCTGCACGTCTGCGCCGGATACTACGACTACGCCGCGGGCTACACGCCGGCGTTCCCCGGCGCTGATCGGTTCAAAGCGCCGATCATACATCCGCAGAAATGGCCCGAGGACATCGACTACGCAGGCAAGCGCGTGGTCGTGATCGGAAGCGGTGCGACCGCGATGACGCTCGTGCCTGCGATGGCCAAGACCGCGGCGCACGTGGTGATGCTGCAGCGCTCGCCGACGTACGTGGTCTCGATCCCCGGAGCCGACGCGATCGCCGACTCGCTGCGCAAGCGCTTGCCGAACCGGCTCGCGTACAGCCTCGTGCGCTGGAAGAACGTGTTGCTCGGGATGTTGTTCTTTCAGCTCGCGCGACGCTTTCCCAACTTCACGCGGCGCCGGATCCTCAAAGGCGTGCGCGCCGAGCTCGGCGCCGGAGCGACCGCCGACGCGCAAGTCGAGCAGCACTTCACTCCCAGTTATGGCGTCTGGGATCAGCGCGTGTGCCTCGTACCCGACGGCGATCTGTTCGCCGCGATCCGCAAAGGACGCGCCTCCGTCGTCACCGATCACATCGAGACCTTTACCGAGCAGGGGATTCGCCTGCGCTCGGGCCAAGAGCTGCAAGCCGATCTGATCGTGAGCGCGACCGGCCTCGAGCTGCAGTTCCTCGGCGGCCTGCAGCTCACCGTCGACGGCGAGCGCGTCGAGCCGAACCGCACGATGAATTACAAAGGCGCGCTGCTCAGCGACGTGCCGAATCTGTCTTGCACGTTCGGCTACACCAACGCGTCGTGGACGCTCAAAGCTGATCTGACCGCAGACTACGTGTGCCGGATCCTGCAGCACATGGATGCGATCGGCGCCAAGCAATGCACGCCGCGCCGCAGCGATCCGAGCGTGCAAGAAGAACCGTGGCTGAGCTTCACGAGCGGTTACGTGCAGCGCGGGCTGCCGCGCTTTCCGAAGCAAGGCTCGAAGCGCCCGTGGCGGGTCTACCAAAACTACGCGCTCGATCTCTTCAGCTTGCAGAGCGGCGTCAAAGACGAGGGCGTGCTGGAGTTTCGCTGAGGTCGCTGCGTTGGCTGAGCGCAGGCGCAGCGTTCAAGGCTAGCGCGCGTCCGTGAGAACGCAGTGGCCCTGCGCGCCGCAGGTAGTGGTCGCTTCGCTCGGGTAGATCGGCGCGCACTGGGCGCACGCGAGCTGCGCGTCGCAGACCAGGCTCGCAAAGGCGTTCTCATCGCTGATCGCGACTAGATTGCCCGGCGACTGCTCACCACCGCACGGACAGCAACCCGCGGTGCGCACGTTGCAATCGCTCGGTTGCTCACACTCGGTGCTCGCGTGCTGCGTGAGATCCACCGCTTTGCAGGTGCCCGCGTCGCACGTCGCCACATAGCGCCGCTCCTCGATGAAGCACGCGATGTCGGGACACGCGACCGGGAGCGCACACAGCTGTCCGCGGAACGCCGTGAGGCGATCGGCGCGCACCGCGGTGATCTCGCTCGGCTCGGGCTCGCCGCATGGGCAACAAGTCGTCTCGCTTAGCGCGCAGTCGCTGTTGTCATTGCACGCGCGCAAGTCGTCGACGCCACCGTCCACGCCAGCGTCGCCATCGCTGCAGTCAGGTCCTGCGTAACAACCCGGGCTGGGCACTTCACCCGCGAGCGTGCTCGGCCCGTGATCGCTAGTGCGAACCGCGCCGACCAGCGCGCCGTCCTGATCGTAGTAACACTGCACGTTGTCGCCGGTGAAACCGTACTGATAGGCCGCGCCATCAAGGCCACCGCAGCTGAAGAACGCGTACGTGCAGTCCGCGCCTGGTTGCTCTTGGTACGCGGTCTGCGCGGCTCGATAGCTCGCCGCGCAGTCCAGCGACTCGGCTTGGAACGCTTCGAGCGTGACCCAACAGCCGCGCTCGTCGCAGGTCGTGCCCGCGTCGTCAGTGCTCCCGCCGGTGCCACCGGTCGCACCCGGCGCGCCGCCCGTACCGCCGGTCGTACCGCTCATGCCGGCAATCGAGCCACCGGTTGCGCCGGCCATACCCGCGCTGCCCGCTGCTTTGCCGGCGCCATCGTCCGCGTCGTCGCTGCACGCGACGAGCATCAAGCTCGCGATCAACGCGCAGTCGAACGCGCGTGCGCTCCGGAAGAATGCCAGTGTGCCAAACGATGCCATGGAAGTGCCTCCGGCGTTGGAAGAGAGCACGTCGCATGCCAGCTCGTTTGCGGCGAGCTCGAGCGAGCGGTCAAACCAAACGCTCGCGCAAACGCTTCTCTTGCTCGCGCCAGCCGTTCTCCTTTTCGTTCGCAGTCACCGGGATGTCTTCGAGCTCGTGCACGCGCCGCACTTCGATCTCGCCCGCGTCGATGCCCGTGCCGTCGATGTGGATCTGCAAGCAGCGCCGCGCCCACTCGATCGCTTCGGCCTTCGACTGCGATCGATACAGCGTGTAGCCGGCGATGATCTCTTTGGTCTCGGTGAACGGACCATCGATCACCGTGCGCTTCTTTCCCGAGCAAAGAATGCGCGCGCCTTCTGACGTGGGCTTTAGACCTTCACCCGCGATCACGAGGTTCTTCTGCGCCATCTCTTGCATCAGCGCGCCCATCTCGCTCATCAGCTTCTCGCTCGGCATCATCGCGGCCTCGGTGTTCTTGTCGGCCTTGATGAAGCTGACGTAGCGCGCGCCGTGCTCGGGTCCCGGCGCGGGCGGCGGCGATTGCCGCGTAGCCGCTTCGAGATCACGCCAGCCCTGCGGCTGCTCGGCCGCGTCAACCGCGAAATCCTCGAGCTCATAGAGCGGCCGCAGCTCGACGCGACCTTCGGGCGCAGGGATGCGCTTGGCCCACTCGATCGCTTCCGCTTTCGATTTGGTGTTGAGCACGTAGAAACCCGCGACCACTTCCTTGGCTTCGGCGAACGGTCCGTCGCAGATCGTGGTCTTGCCGTTCTGGATGCGAATGCGTGCGCCCTGCGCGCTCGCGTGGAGGCCTTCACCGCCGAGCAACACGCCCGCGTCCATCAGCGCCTGGCTGTAGTTGCCCATGTCGGTGAGCACCTTCTCGTCCGGGGGCGCGCCGGTTTCGGCCAGGGCATCGCTCTTGAGCAACATGATAAAACGCATGGTCGTTCTCCTGAAGATCTGTGGGCCTTGGCTCTGTGCGGAGCTCCGCGCCCTGGGTTTCTACCTAGGCAACGAACGGCGACCGAGCAGATCGACATGCCCGTGACTTTTTCAGAGCTTTCTTCAGAGGCCTTCGATGCCCGCATCGCCGGCATCGCCCGCATCGACGGGAGGCGGCTGCCACGGCACGGCGTCGCGCGTGGGCACGCAGGTCCACGGCTCGTAGAGCAGTTGATCGCCGAGGTGCAGGCCCGCCTGCACGCAGATCTGGCCGTTCTGAATCTCCGAGTCGTCCCGGAACACGGGCTGGCCCTCGAGCGCCATGGTCATGTCGTAGTCGCTCTCCGGGCTGTCCGCGCTCGGCTTGAAGCGCAACCGAACGACCGAGGCATCGTGCTGCACATCGATCAGCGACTGCACGCCGACCGCGCCTTCGTGCTTTACGAGCCGCACGCGCGGCCTCGGCAGCGCCGCGATCTCGGCGGCGCGCTGCTCGGCGTCGAGCGCGATCTCGCGAAACATCTCGTCGATCACGGCGCCGAGATCGAAGCCGGCGATCTGAAACGTCGCTTGCCAGAGCTCGAGGCCGCGCAACTTCACCGGCAGCTTCGGATCACCGAACGCGCGCACCAGCTTCGGCAGCGCTGCCTCGCCGTACATGCGCACGACGGCTTCGATGATCGCTTCGCCCGCCGGGTACTTGAGATCGCCGTCCCGGCGCGCGGAGAGCAACTCGAGGCTCGCGAGCTCCTCGAGGATTAGCTCGCGCCGCGTGTGCA
>JAYUYY010000688.1:0-4137 GCA_043752225.1 Sandaracinaceae bacterium
CGTGAACGTCGAATTCGACCTGCGCGACGTGGTCGTGCGCGCCGACGGCTTGTACGTCAGCACGTTCAAGACCGCCGAGCTGTTGCACCTCGATGCCGACGGCCGCGTGTCGAACCGCAAGGCGCCGATCGCGCTCAAGGGCTCGTTGATCTCGCCGATCTCCGGCATCGCATCCGCGGACCGCACGATGGAAGCAGCGGTCGCTTGGCGCACGCTCTCGATGCCGAATGGCAGCGTGACGATGCTCCACCAGCGCGCGCAGCTCGACGCGATCGGCCTCTCGCACGACGACGCTTCAGCGGTCGACGGCAGCGGCGTCGCGGGTACGGGCTCGATCGATTGCGGCTGTGTCGAAGGCGAGATGTGTGATTGCGGCGGCTTCGCGCCCCCGCCCTCCGTGGGATTCCCGGGCGAAGGTGGCGATAGCTCGTACGGCGGTGGTGGCGCGTCCTGCACCAGCATCGTCGAGACCGGCGTCACCCAGTTCGACGGCGACAACGGCGGCGTTCAGAGCAGCCCGCCGATCATGGGCGCAGTGCTCCCGGTCGACGCGGCGGTCTCGCCCGACGGCGCGTGGCTCGCGATCGCGGCCGCGGGCGCGTTCGAAGACCAACAGCTGCTCGGTAACCCGAGCGCCTCGGATGGTCTCGGCGTGATCGTCATGCCGATGAACGTCGAGATGCCCAGCGACACCTGCGTGGCTCCCGCCTTCTCCGGCGACGGCGCGTTGGTCGGCAGCGGCCAAGCGGTCGCGGTGGCTTTCGACAGCGCAGGCGCGCTCGTCGTGCAGACGCGCGACCCGAACCGTATTCGCGTGTACCGCACGCCGAACTGCGGCTTTGGTTGCGTCTCGGAGCTCGACATCTCGCTCGGCGGCGAAGCGCGCCGCGACACGGGCCACGATCTGTTCCACCTCGACGCGGGTGCAGGCCTTGCTTGCGCGTCGTGTCACCCCGGCGGGGCCGATGACGGCCGCGTCTGGAACTTCGCGGATTTCGGTCCGCGCCGCACGCAGCTCTTCACGATGGGCATCGAGGGCACCGAGCCGCTGCACTGGGACGGCTCGCTCGCGAAGTTCAGCGATCTCGTGAGCGAGGTCTTCGTGAACCGCATGGGTGGAGCGCCGCAAAGCGCACCGCGCCTCGCGGCGCTCGAGAGCTGGATGAACAAGCTGACGCCGAACCCCTCGCTGCGCGCGACGGACGACCCGGCGGCGGTGCGCGGTCACGAGCTCTTCACGTCGGATGAGGTCGGCTGCACGAGCTGCCACACGGGCGAGAAGCTGACCAACAACGCGACGGTCGATGTCGGCACCGGCGGTGCCTTCCAAGTGCCGTCGCTGATCGGCGTCGTCTATCACCAGCCGTACATCCACAATGGCTGCGCCAAGACGCTGCGCGATCGCTTCGATCCGTCCTGCGGCGGTGGCGACATGCACGGCAAGACCTCGCACCTGACCGAAGGCGAGATCCAAGACCTGGTCGCCTACGTCGAGACGCTCTAACTCGCTAAGAGCTAAGAGTGCGCCCCTCTTCGACGAGGAGGCAACACAGGCAAAACCCGCGAAGGCCACGAGCCCCGCGGGTTTTGCTTTTCCGTCGTCACCGCGGAGTGCGCTGCGCGTGCAGGCCGGCTTACCCCTCCTGCGCGAGCGCGTCTTTCACTTCGAGGCTCGCCGCGCGCAGGCCAGGTAGCAGTCCCGCAACTGCGGCGGTCGCGATCACCAAGAGGCCCATGCGCGTGGCGCCCTCGGTCGGGAACACGAATGCGAAGTGCCAGCCCGCCTGCTCGGCGACCAAGATCTCCAGGAACATTTTGCACTGCACCGCGCCAGCGAAGATCCCCGAGACCGCTGCGCACAAGCCCATAAACGCGGCTTCGACCACCATCGTCGCGGCGATCTGCGCGCGTGTGGCGCCGACTGCGCGCAACATGCCGAGCTCGCGCGTGCGGTCGAGCACGGCCGAGACCATCGTCCCGATCACTCCGAGCAACGCGATCACGAGCACGATCAGCTCGAGCGAGCGCGTGTACGAAAAGCTCTCGTCCACCAGCCCCAAGTACTGCTCGCGCAGCGCATCGGTCGCGGTCACGAACAGCGCTTCGCCGCCGCCCAGCCGCTCGCGCACCGCTTCGGCGACGACCGCCGAGTCCGCGCCCGGCTCGAGGTAGAGGTTCACGAGATCGAGCGCTTCGTCTTTCCAGCGCTCGACGTACAGCTTGCGATCGATGAAGCCCGCGCCGAGCTCCGACGAGTAGTCGACGACCACCGCTCGCACCGTGAGCTTGACCGGCCCGGTGGGCGACTCGAGCTCCATCGTGTCGCCGGCGGAGAGCTTCAAGCGATGCGCAGCGTTTTCGCCGAGCACGATCTGCGGGGAGCTCGCGAGCTCCTGCGGATCGATCGGGTCGCGCCCCTGCAGCACGTGCCAAGCGCGATCTTTTTGCTTGGCTTGCTCGAGGTATACCGCCGTGTCCGAGGCGACGAGCCGAAAGGTCGTGTCGTGATAGCGCTGCGCGATCAGGCGCATCGGCTGCAGCGCCGCGATGCCTGGAACGCCTTGGATCTTGTCGACTGCGCTCTGCGACAGCGGCAGATGCTTGCGGTCGACCACCGGCGAGCCCGCGGTCACGGAGAGATCTGCCGCGCTCACTTGCTCGAACCAAGCGCGCACCGATTGCTCGAACGAGCCGAGCCAACCGCTGACCGCGACGCTGAGCGAGACCGCGACCATCAACGCGAGCACGTTTACTGTGCTGCGCGCGAGATCGCGCTCGACGTAATCGATACCGAGCCTACCCGCGGTGCGAAAGACGCGTTGCACGCCGCGCACCAAGACCCGGCGCAGCACGACGATCATCGCGGGCACCAGCATCGCCGCGCCGATCAGATCGATGATCGTCGCGGCGTAGCCCGCGGCCGGCGACTTGCGAGCGAGCAGCGCGAGCGTCCAGGCGCCGATCATCAGCGCGAGGCCGATCAGCGCGAGCCGCGTCACGCGCATGCTCGAGCGCCGCATCGAACGCGCGCCCTGGCGCAGCGCGGCCACGGGATCGAGCTTGGCGCCGCGCCGCGCGGGCAAGAACGCCGCGACCCAAGTCATGCCGAGGCCGGAGAGCGCGCCGATCATCGCGTCCTCGAACAGGATCGGCGGCGGCTTGGGCGAGGTGACGAATAGAAAGCTCATCGCCGTGCGCGTCTGCGCGTGCGTCAGCGCGACCAGCTGATCGGCGAGCAAGAGGCCGAGCGTGATGCCGACGATCGCGAGCAGGGTCGCTTCGAGCACGAAGTGCAGCACGACGTCGCGCCGCAGCACGCCGAGCGCGCGCAGCACACCCGTTTCGCGCCGGCGCTGGGTCACCGCGATGCCGACCGCGTTGTAGATGATGAACACGCCGACCAAGAGCGCGACCACGCCGCTCAGCTTGAGGCCGTCGTGGAGTGGCGCGGCGAGCTCGGCCAAGCGCTCTCCGGCCTGCTCGGGCTTCTCCACGCGCGCGACGCCCGCGAGCTTCTGCTCGATGCGCTTGGCCGCCGCTGGCACCGCGGTGCCGTGGACGAGCGCGAGGTCGATGCGATCGACCAGTGTGCCGCGCGCAAACGCGACTTGTGCGGCGTCGAGGAACATCACCGCGACTTGTCCGCCGAACGAGGTCGCAGGCCCTTCGTCGCGCAAGATGCCGCGCACGTTGAGCGTCACCGCGCCATCGGCGCCGAGCACGCGCACCGCGCTGCCGACCGACAGCTTCTTGCGTGTCGCGAGCGAGCGCGTCACGAGCAACGCGGTCGGATCGTTTACGAACAACAGCGGGTCTTCGACGATCCGGTCGCCTGCGCCCTCGCCGCGAAACGGTAAGAAGTGCGTGTCGCCGAGAAAATCCACGCCGAGCACGAGCAACGGATCGCCGCCGTCGGCAAACGTGGTCGAGACCTCGAGCGCAGCGGCTGCGTGCTCGACGCCGGGCACCGTCATCAGATCGGCCGCGAGCTCCGAAGGAATACCCGACTGATTGCCGACCACGATCAGATCGGCGCGCGCACCGGAGCGCTCCACGAGCTCGTGAAAGCTCGCCATCATGCCGGCGGAGGTCGCGCGCGTCGCGACGACGACCGCGACGCCGAGCGCGATGCCGAGC
>JAYUYY010000689.1:0-4137 GCA_043752225.1 Sandaracinaceae bacterium
CAATCGCAATCAGGGGAGGAATCGACATGCAACAGCAACTCGCCAGTCAACCGGCAGTTAGGTCAGCCCACAGCACCTCAGAGGAGCCCAGCGAGCTCAAGGCTGCATTCGACAGTCTCAAGGTATCGTACGCGGCCGATCCTTCGCCGAGCTACGACCAGCGCATTCAGTGGCTGGACACGTTGCTGCGCGTCGTCAAGACGAACAAGAACGCGATCGCCGACGCGATCACCGCCGACTTCGGAAGCCGCTCGGTCCACGAGACGCAGATCGCGGAGATCTTCACGCTCATCACGGGCATCCGCTACGTGCGCAGCCACTTGAAGGGCTGGATGAAGCCCAAGTCGCGGCACGTGATGCTCGCGCTCAGGCCCGGCAGCGCGAAGGTCCACTACCAACCCCTCGGCGTAGTTGGAATCATCGCACCGTGGAATTACCCGTTTCAGCTCGCGGTCTCGCCGCTCGCGACCGCGCTGGCCGCAGGCAATCGCGTGATGCTCAAGCCTTCCGAGTACACGCCGCACACCTCGGCGTTGCTCGCGCGCCTGCTCGGTGAGGCGTTCGATGCGAGCGTCGTGCGCGTGATCACGGGCGGCCCCGAGGTGGGCTCGGCGTTCAGCAAGCTTCCATTCGACCACCTGCTCTTCACAGGCTCGACGCAGGTCGGTCGTCACGTGATGCGCGCTGCCGCCGAGAACCTCACGCCGGTCACGCTCGAGCTCGGCGGCAAGTCGCCCGCGATCGTGCATGACTCATATCCCACCGAGCGCGCCGCCAAGCGCATCGCTGCGGGCAAGTGGTTCAACGCCGGTCAGACCTGCATCGCTCCCGATTATCTGCTGGTGCCCGAAGCGCAGTGCGACGCAATGGTCAAGGCGCTGCAGGCGGCGGTCACGCAGGCGTATCCGACGCTGCGGGATAACGGCGACTACACCTCGGTCGTCAACGCGCGTCACTACGACCGTCTCAAGAATTTGATCGACGACGCGGTCGCGCGCGGTGCAAAGAAAATCGAGATCAATCCTGCCGGCGAGTCGCTCGAGGAGGGCACGCATAAGATCGCGCCGACGTTGCTCCTGAACGTGGATGACTCGATGGCGGTCATGCAGGAAGAAATCTTCGGCCCGGTGCTGCCGGTCGTGACATATCGCGGCGTCGAGGACGCCGTCCAGTACGTCAACGCGCGCCCGCGGCCGCTCGCGCTCTACTACTTCGACTTCGATTCATCGAGAGCGCGCAACGTGATCGAGCGCACCGTCTCGGGCGGCGCCTCGATCAACGACACGCTGATCCATTTCGCGTGCGACGACCTGCCGTTCGGCGGCGTCGGCCCGAGCGGCATCGGCGCGTACCACGGCATCGAAGGCTTCGAGACGTTCTCCCACAAAAAGGGCGTCTTCTATCAGGCGAAGCTCAACGCAGCCGCCGCGCTCGCCCCGCCTTACGGACCGCGCGTCGAAAAGATGCTCGCGTTCCTGATGGGTAAGTAACGGCGTTTACGCAACTAAGGCGTCGTGCATCTTTTGGCGCGCGCGCGTCTCGAGCTGGCGGACGCGCTCGCGGCTCACACCGAGGCGTGCACCGAGGCGGTCGAGCGTCTCGGGCTCGTCCGACATCATTCGCGCGCGCACGATGCAGCGCTCGCGATCGTTGAGCGTTTCGAGGGCACGGCTGACGCGCGCGCTCGTGTGCTCGCGAGCTTGATTCTCGAGCGCCGACGCTTCCGGATCGGGAAGCATATCGCGCACGTAGTCTTTGCCTGGAACGCCGGTCGCGGTCGGCGCGTCGAGCGAACGATCGCGCTGCACGAGCACGGCCCACAGTTGCTCGCAACGCGCGAGCGGCATCCCGCTGCGCTCGGCGAGCTCGGTCGCGTCTGCCACTGAGGTCGAACGGAACGCGCGCATCGCTCGCCGCTCGGTGCGCGTCGTGCCGAGCCGTACGATGCGATGCGAGCGCAGCACGTAGTCGCGGATCTCGGCGCGGATCCAATACGCCGCGTACGTTCGCAGCGATGCCGCGTGCTTCGGATCGAAGCGACGCGCGGCGTGCAGCAAGCCGATGCTGCCTTGTTGAACCAGATCGTCGATCGGCACCCCCCAGCGCCGATACTCGAGCGCGATCGCGAGCACGTGCCGGAGGTTGTGCACGACGAGCTTCTCGCCCGCCGGTGCGTCACCAGCTTGAAAGGCTGCGGCAAGCTCAATCTCCTGCTCCGAAGGCAGGTTCGGCACCCCTCCGATGCGTTGCCGAATGCGCGTGGTCTCATGCTCGAAAGCGTGCGCGACCATCTCGGTCTCCTTTGGCGCCTGCGCGAAATGCTCGCGGCGTCAAACGACCGTTGTGCAGGGGGCGTGCCGCCGAGTGATCGCGTGCAACGACGCGCACTTACGCCGATCGACAGGCTGCCGAGCTTGCTTGCCGCGGCAGGTTGCCGCGGCAGCCTTGCGGATTCCTAAAGGCCTACCGCGAGCGGCTGCGCGCTTTGACAGCGCTCAGAACGCGCTTTGCTCGAGCACTTTGATGCGCTCTTGCCCGCGGGCCGCGGCCGCTGAATCGCTCGCGCCGATCACGTTCACGTAGCGCTTGTAGGTCGCGATCGCCTTCGCGCTGTCGCCCATCTTCTCGTAGCAGTTGGCGAGGTCGAAGAGCATCTCGGCGTCTTGCGGACGCTTCTCGAGCACCTTCTCGTAGTGCGTGATCGCGTCCTTGTAACGCTCGAGGCCGCGCAGTGCGATCGCGAGGTTGCGGCGTAGCTCGATGTCGGTCGGCTTGAGCTCGACCGCGTGCTCGAGATGCCCGACGGCCTCTTCGTAGCGACGCTCACGGCGTAGCGCGACCCCGAGGTTATTGAGCAGCTCGGGGTCGTTCGGTGTGCGACGCGCGGCTTCTTCCATCACCTCGATCGCTTCTTTGGTCTTGCCGAGCTGACGCAGCGCGACGCCGAGATTGCCGACGCTCTGCATGTCGTCTTTGTCGAGCTTGACTGCTTCGCGCAATCGCTCGACGGCTTGGTCGTACTTCTTGAGCCGGATCAGCACCGCACCGTCCAGCGCGTGAGCCGGCGCGTGGCTCGGCGTGAGCTTCACCGCGTGATCGAACGCACCGTGCGCACCGGCGTAGTCCTTCTGATCGCGCAGCAGCGAGCCCAACGTCATCCACGCGGCGGCGTGATCGGGCCGCAGCCTGACCGCTTCTTTGGCTTCTCGGCTCGCGGCCACCAAGTCTCCGCGCTTTTTCAGCGAGAGGCTCATGCGGTAGTGCCCTTCCGCTTCGTCGGCGCGGGCGGTCGGGACTGCGACGCTGAACGTCACGGCGGTTGTAAGAAGCACGAAAGCAGAGAGAGTCAGGCGAAAAGGGGTGCGCATGCGGGATCCTTAATAGCCGAAGCGGTGTTCTCAACGTGCGGACAAGTGGGGTTCAAGCGCCGGCCTGGGCCGCGCGCACCGGAGGGACTGCCGCGGCACGAACGGGATTCTACTGCGGGTCGATCGCAGTGACCTCTCCGGATTGGTCAGGGGGCGTCCCGTCTTCACGGACAGCTCGGCTCAGGGCGCAGCCGAGCTGTCCGTGAAGACCGGCGCAATCCGAAGCGCGATCGAGAAATCCCGGAACCGCTCTGGCTCGTGCTCGAAGTTTTGCGTGCAGCCGATCATTCCCGTCGCAACCAACTCGGGCGTGACCGTCACGCTGCAGCTCAAGATCTCTTGCGGCCCGG
This sequence comes from Sandaracinaceae bacterium, assembly GCA_043752225.1. Lineage (GTDB taxonomy): Bacteria > Myxococcota_A > Polyangia > Polyangiales > JAFGIB01 > JAYUYY01. Next base: position 3,719 of record JAYUYY010000689.1, read on the forward strand.
CGTCGCCATCGTTGTCCTGCGCGGTGAGCATGACTTCGTCGTTCTCATCCAAGACGAGCTCGAACGGCGGAGCAGTCCATTGGTGCGTATCGGTGTCAGTCCGAAGCGGCGTCGAGCCCTGCTTCAAGTCACCGACCAGTACCACCACTTGTAGATCGGGCAAGCAGTTGCAGTGCGGTGCGAAGGGCAACGGCGGCAAGGTGCCTGTTAGGCAGTCGGTGTCGAAGCAGCTCGTACCGTCCCGTCCGCGCGGCACGCCCGCTGAAACGCTCAGGACCGAGAACGTGCCGAGCGTGCCCTGCGGCACCATGCACACGCCGTCGATGCACGCGTCGAGCGGGCAGGTTTCGCTGCATGTCCGCGCCGCAGCATCCGGCGCGCCGGCGTCCTCGGGCAAATCAGGACGATTGATCACAGGC
>JAYUYY010000690.1:0-4135 GCA_043752225.1 Sandaracinaceae bacterium
CTTAGGCCCGGCGTGCTGTCAGTTTTCGCAGCTGTAGCGCGCGATGTGGAGCGCGGCCTTTTTGCGATCGAGCATCGGCAGCTCGGCGAGCGCGATCAGCGCGTGCTCGCCCATGCAGACGGTGGCGGCTTGCGTAAACGCGTGCGCGTCCTCGTAGAACTGCTGCTCTCGGCGCGGCCGGCTGAGCGAGCGCGACAGCCAGTTGAGGCCGATGAAATAGTCGCCGCTGTAGCCGCGCGGGGTCGCCGTCACGAGCCCGTCCATGCACGGCACTACGACCGGCTTGCTAAAGCCTTCCGCGCGCCCCACGCGCACCGGCTTCTGCGCGCGCAACGGCTCGCCCAGCAAGCGCTCGAGATGCAGACCGACCTTGCGCCCGCCGCCGCCGAGCTCGCGAAAGCCGAGCACCAAATCGTCGCCGAGCAGCGCGAGCTGCGGCATCGCGGAGATATGCGCTCGCTCGCGCACGACCTCGGGTTTTGCCGAGCCGCGCTTGAGCATGATCGAGGTGACGGCCGCCTCTTCACCGCGCTGCTCGCTCGCGTAGCGCTCGGTCCACGCCAGTAGCAGCTTGCCGCGCTGGAGGAGCAGCGCCGGCGCTTCCGCCATGCGACCGACGGTCGAGACCACCTCGGCCGGCGCCGTGCCCCGCATCAGCCACACCCGATGCATGTCGGGCGAAGCGTCGTGCCATGCGAGCGCGATCTGCGCGCGCTCGAGCATCACCAACGCGACGCCTTCGCTGAGCGTCCCGACCGGCGCGTAGCTCGCGAGCACGTGCGCGCTCACGCTCGGCGTCGGCGTGCGCGCCAGCGCGTAGAGCTGAACGCGTCCGGTGCTCGAGGGGTCGGCTGGGATCGCGCGCTGTGAGCATGCGAGCTGCACGGTCGCCTGGGTGGTTGCGGTCGTGGCAAGCGCGAGACCGCCCGCGCAGCGCTCCCCGATCCGCGCCGGCTCGCCGACCGCATTGCCCTGTGCATCGAGCAAGCGCGCGAAGAGGCCGCCGCTATCCGACCACGCCAGCACCGCGCCTGCGCCGAGCGCTTCGATCGCGACCGCGTCGATCAGCTTGGCCTCGGTCTGCGCGACCGGTTGCGTCTGCGTCAGCTTGCAGAAGCGCTCATCGGTCTGGCAGCCGAGCGCGACGAATACAGCGCAACAAACCAGAACGCGCACGCACGCCTTGTACAGCAGCGGCGGGGTGTTGCGAGCGCGACTGGCCTAGGATAGATGTGCGCTGAAAACGTAGTTGATTTTCATTTTCAACTTGACCTTGACTCAACCCAGCTTCGGGGAGCGGCAGCTATATGCTCGCAAAGACTAAGTTTTTCGGCGTTTCGGTGGCCCTTTGCGTGACTTTGGTAGTCAGCTGCGGCGACGACGAACCCCCCGCGCCGGGCAGCGTTGCGGAGCTCTCGGACGCGGTCGCGACCTACAGCCGCATCGTGCTCGCGAGCTACGAGGACTCGCTCGAAACCGCCGTCGCGCTCGACGACGCGATCGGCGCGCTGCTCGAAGACCCGAGCGAAGAGAAGCTGCATGACGCGCGCGATGCGTGGCGCGCCGCGCGCGAGCCGTACCTGCAGACCGAGACCTACCGTTTCTACGAAGGCCCGATCGACAACACCGAGGACGGCCCCGAAGGCCTGCTGAACGCGTGGCCGCTCGATGAAAATTTCATCGACTACGTCGCGGACAACGACAACGCCGGCATCATCAACGACCTCGACGCGACGATCGACGCAGACGCTCTGATCGGGCTCAACGAAGCCGGCGGAGAGAAGAACATCGCGACCGGCTATCACGCGATCGAGTTCTTGCTGTGGGGCCAGGACCAGGATGACGACGGCCCGGGCGCGCGCCCGTACACAGACTTCGTCGATGGCGGCACGGCCGCAAATCAGGATCGGCGGCGCGACTACCTGCGCGTCGTGAGCGCGCTGCTCGTCGAGAATCTCGAGTCGCTCGTCGACGCGTGGAAAGAAGACCAAGACAACTACCGCGCGGACTTCGAAGCCGAAGAGCCCGAGGTCGCGCTCGAACGCATGCTCAGCGGCATGATCATATTGAGCGGCTTCGAGACCGGCGGAGAGCGCCTGCAGACCGCCCTCAACACCGGCGATCAAGAAGACGAGCACTCGTGCTTCAGCGACAACACCGATCGCGACATGGTGCAGGACGTGCGCGGGATTCAGAACGTGTGGCTCGGCCGCTACGAGCGCACCGACGGCAGCACGGTGAGCGGCGTCGGCATCGCGGACGTGGTCGCGGGCACCGACGCTGACCTCGCCGAGCAGGTCAGCGACCGCGTCGCGAAGAGCCTCGAGCTCGCCGAAGCGCTGCTGCCGCCCTTCGATCAAGAGATCATGCTCGGCAACGACGCGGGGCGTGCGCGCGTCTCAGACCTGATCGACTCGCTCGACACGCAAGAGGACGACCTCTTCGAGGTGTTCGACGCGTTTGGCTTGAGCGTCGAAATTCCGGAGCCGTAACGCGATGCAGAGGACCACGGCGCGCTTGCTAGCAAACAGCTTGCTGCTGTTGGGCATGCTCGCTTGCGCAGACGAGCGCGCCGTGAGGCCGCAGACCGCACAGCTCGAAGAAGGCGAAGCGCTGTCGGGTGGCGACACCACCAATCGCTTGCTGCTCGGCACCGCATCGTTCACGCGTGAAGCCGCAAACCTCAGCTCCGAGCACGAGCCTGCGTTCTTCACCGGCAACAGCTTCTTCAACGAGAGCTGGGTCGAAGCGGTCTCGAGCACATCGGCGCGCGACGGGCTCGGGCCGACCTTCAACGCGCGCTCGTGCAGCGGCTGCCACTTCAAAGACGGCCGCGGCCGGCCACCGGGTGCGGACCGCACTGGGCTCGGCCTCTTGTTGCGGATCAGCGTGCCCGGCGACGGCCCGCACGGCGCACCGCTCGGCGACGCGGTCTACGGCGACCAGCTGCAAGACCGCTCGATCCCGAACGTGCAGCCCGAAGCGACGATCGCGATCGAGCACGACGCGATCGAGGGCGAATACGCCGATGGCGAGCGGTACGAGCTGCAAGCGCCGCGCTACACGCTGAGCGATCCGCGGTTCGGCGAGCTGCCGGAGGATCTCATGATCTCGCCACGCGTCGCGCCGGTGGTGGTCGGCATGGGATTGATCGAAGCGATCCCCGAAGCGCGCTTGAAAGCGCTCGCGGATCCGGACGACGACGATGGCGATGGCATCTCGGGTCGCATCAACCGCGTCTACGACGTGCAAGCGGATGCGATGCGGCCCGGGCGCTTCGGTTGGAAAGCCGAGCAGCCGACCGTGCTCCAGCAGTCGGCGGGCGCCTTCAATGGCGACATGGGCATCACGTCGCGGCTCTTCCCCGACGAGAACTGCCCCGATGCTCAGACCGATTGCGCAGCGGCACCGCACGGTGGCGAGCGCGACGGTGATCCCGATGTGTCGGACGAGCGCTTGGACAACGTCGCGCTGTACGCCTCCACGCTCGGCGTGCCGGTGCGGCGCGGCGCGGACGACGCCGTGGTCTTGCAAGGCAAGCAGCTCTTCGCCGATGCGGGTTGCGTCGACTGCCACACGCCGCGCCACGTGACCGGCGACGCCGAGCTCGAGGAGCTCGCGCAGCAGACGATCTGGCCGTACACGGACTTGTTGCTGCACGACATGGGCGAGGCGCTCTCGGATCACAGGCCGAGCTTCGCGGCCGAGGGCAACGAGTGGCGTACGCCGCCGCTCTGGGGTATCGGGCTCGTCGAAACCGTGAACGATCACTTGCTGCTGATGCACGACGGACGCGCGCGCGGCTTTGCCGAAGCGATCCTGTGGCACGGCGGCGAAGCCGAAGCTTCGGCCGACGCATTCAAGGCGATGTCTGCTGATGAACGCGCCACGCTCGTGCGATTTCTCGAATCCTTATGAAGCTGACGCACATTCTTTCGCTCGCGCTGATCTGCACGGCTCTCGCTGGATGCGAGGAGCTGGTCAATCCGCGGCGTGAGGCGCTCGAGTCGCTCACGAGCCATGCAGTGCTGCCGCTGCTCGAAGACTTCGAGCAAAAATCCGAAGCGCTGGCCGAGAGCGCTCAAGCGCTTTGCGATTTTCCCGAAGCGGACCGACTCGAGGCTGCGCGCGACGC
>JAYUYY010000691.1:0-4134 GCA_043752225.1 Sandaracinaceae bacterium
CGCGCGGCTTTGCGCGCGTTGAGTCTAGCGAGCGAAGGCGACGACTGGCGCAGCGAGGTCTCTTGGCCCGCGGCGACTTCGGATGCGCCCGCGATGATCGCTTCGGTCGCGCTCGACATCGCGGTTTGCACGGCGCCGCGCAGCGCCTTGCGCGCGAGCTCGCGCTCCTGCTCGGCCGGCGAGCCCATCTTCAGCGCGACTGCGCTCGCAGCGCCTCGCATCATGCTGCGCAACGCGCGGCTGGCTTCGTCGAGCAGCAGCACCGAGACCTCACAGCGCACGCGCCGCTCGTCGCCGTTCAGCACGTGCTGCACGCTCTGCACGTTGCCCTCGAGCCGCAGCACCGGGAGCTTCTTGCGCGCGATCTCTTCGCGCGCGTCATCGGTCAGCTCGTGCGGACGCAGCACCGCGACGCCTGCGAGCTTGGTGAGCGCGGCCGCGACCTGCTCGGCGAGCACTTGCGACAGCTCGCGGCTGTGAGCGGGGCTCCGGTCCTGCATCTCGCCGATCACGACGACGTGATGCGCGCGCCGCAACCGCGAAATCGTTCCGGTGCTCGACACCGCGGCTTCGATCGCAGCTGACGCGACCGCGGGTTGGCTCGAGAAGCGCCTAGCGATCGCCGCGAGCGCAGCCTTGGCTTCGGTCGCGACCGCCGTCGACTTGTCGCCCGCGGCATCGCGCAGCGCAGACACCGAGCGGCGTTGGCCGACGCTCGAGAGCGAACGCGCAGATGCGATGCGCACTGCGACGTGCGGATCGTGCAGCGCGCTTTCGAGCGCGACGAGCACATCGATTTCCTTGAAGCGTGCGAGCGCGACCGCGGCGTGCGCACGCACGCGAAACGATCGACCTTCGCGCAGCATGCGCACGAGCACCGCGCGCTCACCGCTGGTGTCGCTGGCTGCGAGCGGAGCTTTGCTTTGCGCACGAACGGCGCACGGCGCGCTCGCGTGAATTCCACCGGAGAGGAGAGCCAGGGCGACCAAAAAACTTCGTACGCGCCGACTACTCACTGCTCGCAACATCTCACCGACTCTCGTTCGAGCCGGGGGGCGGCGTCAATGAATCCTGACGAATCTCATGCGCGTGTGTGGGCGCAAATCAGCTGACTTTGACCATGGTTTCGGGCCGACTCGCGCGATGTAAGAGCAGCGTCGCCGCAGACAGCAGCAGATACGCAAGCCCTTGGTGCGCGACCGCCCACGGCAGCTGCACGCGCGTCAGAACGGTGATCGCTCCGAGGTTGAGCTGCGCAAAGACCACCGCCGCCACCAGCCCGGCCGCGCGCATCACCGGCCTGCGCGCCGGCATCCGCAGCGCCAGCATCCACAACGCAAGTGCGTAAGACAGCACGAGAAAAGCCAGCGCGCGGTGGATCCAATGGATCGCCGGTGGATGATTGAAGAGGTTCTGCGCCAGCGTGCTCGCGCTGAAGAATGTTCCGGGGGCAAAGCGCCCGTTCATATCGGGGAACGTCCCGAAGGAGTAGCCGGCGCGCGTACCGGCCATGAAGGCGCCGTACAGACTTTGCAGGCCGAGCAGCGCGAAGAGGCCCCAGGTCGCGCGCGCAATCACGCGGTCGCTCGGCTTCGGCTGCTCGAGCGCTGCGGGCAATTCGTTTCGCGATCCGTCCGCTGCATTTCGCAGCCGCCCGGCCTCGAGCGCGAGCCACAGCACGAGCTGTCCGACGAAGAACGCGAGCAACAGGTGCGCTGCGAGCCGGAAGTGACTGACGCGCGGCTCGTCGATCAAGCCGCTCTTCACCATGTACCAACCGAGCACGCCTTGAAGCCCGCCGACGACGATCAGCCCCGCGGTCCTGGGCGCCAGCCCGTGCGTCAGCCGCTTGCGAACGAAGTAGTAGAGCCACGGCAGCAACACCGCGAAGCCGATCACGCGACCGAGCAGGCGGTGCAGATACTCCCAAAAGTAGATGCGCTTGAAGTCGGCCAGCTGCATCCAGCTGTTGACCTGCTTGAACTGCGGCGACGCTCGATAGTGCGCGAGCTCGGCCTGCCACGCTTCTTCCGTCAGCGGCGGCAGCACACCGCTGATCGGTTGCCAGCGCGTGATCGACAAGCCTGAGCCGGTCAAACGCGTGATGCCTCCGACCAGCACCATCGCGAAGACGAGCAGCCAAACGCACAGCAACCAATTGCGCACGGACGTCATCGGCGCACCGCTTGTAGCGCGACTTGTAGGAACCAGCACCGAGAAGTCACGCGCTACGTGCGCGGCGCAGGCTCAGAGGCAGTACGCGATGTCGCGATACGGCGTGCAGGTGCCTTCGTCGCATACGTCCGCGACGCTGCAATCCTGGAAGCAGCGGTAGTCCTCGGAGTCGGGGTCCTCGGGGTTCGCGTTGCCGCAGAGGTCTTCTTCTTTGCAGAAGCCGCCGAGCTGGATGCCGCACGGCTCACCGCGGTTCACGTACGTGCCGCAGATACCGTCGATGCCATCGGTACCCTCTTCGACGATGTTCGCGATGCAGGTCTGCGGTCCTTCGCATGCGGGAATGGCGACGCCACCGTCGGTGACCGGAGTCTCGCTCACGCCGCCGTCGCCATCGGAGCTGCCGCTGTCGCAGAAGTGAACGCACACGCCGATTGGAAGGTTGGGCAAGTACAAGCAATCGAGCCCGAGCGTGTTGCTGCAGTTGCTCGTCTCGGCCACGCCGCAGTACGCGAACTCTTCGCGGATCACGTTGATGCAATGCGCGTCGACTTGAAGCCCGCTGTAGCTCGCGCACAGCTCGGTGCCGCAATCCGTATCGCCCGCGCACGGCCGCGCGCACACGCCGAAGTTGAAGCCGCTGACCACGCAGCTCAGGTCGCTGGTGCAGTCGGCCGCGGTGCCGCAGGGCGCACCTTCGACGCCCTCGCCTGCACCGGCGTCGCCGTCGCCGTCGCCGTCGCCATCGCCTCCGTCCACCGTCGGCAGCGGCATGCGCCCGCCCGTGCCGTCATCGCCGTCGCCGTCACCGCCATCGCCGGTGCTCGCGTCGGCATCGCCGGAATCGTCGCCGCAGCCGAGCAGTCCGGCCGAGACAATTCCGAGCACTAGAACGAGCAACCCCAAAGCCAAGGCGTTCGCGCGCATATCGTTCTCCAGTTCTGCGGACGCTAGCAGAGTCGTTCCGTGTGGTCGATCGCTTGTCTTGAGGTCAAGGACCGACGCATAACCTTGCACCGCAGCATTCGCGCCCCAGCCCAGAGACGTCCCTATGCGCCCTACCGATCGAGCAGCTCAGGTCATCATCCGCCACTGCGACAGCTACGAGCCCGAGCGCATCCGCGCGATCGTGCGCGAAGGCATGGAGCAGCTCGACCTGCGTCCGCGCGGGCGCACGTTGCTCAAGCCGAACTTAGTCGCGGCGGGTCCGCGCTTCGAGCACGCATATACGCGGCCCGAGTTTACCGAGGGCGTGCTGCTCGCGCTGCGCGATCGCGATGAGAGCCGGCCGAGCGGTGAAGCCAAGATGACCGAGCTCGCGGTCGGCGAGCGCTGCGGCATCACGATCCCCACGCGCCACTCGTTCCTGCACTCCGGCACCGAGGCGATGTGCAAGCGGCTCAAGGTCAAACGCTACTACTTCGAGGAAGAGCCTCAGGTCGAGATCCCGCTCAGCCACGAAGGCCGCTTGCGCGATTACCTGTTCACGCCCGAGCCGGTCGCGAAGGCCGACTTCTTCGTCAACGTGCCGAAGTTCAAAGCCCATCCATGGACCACCGTCACGTTCGGCAACAAGGCGTACATCGGCCTTCAAGATGATCGCCATCGCCTGATCGATCACGACGCCAAGCTCAACGAAAAAATCGCGGACCTCCAGTACATCATCCAGCCCGAGCTGCTCGTGATCGACGCGATCATCGCCGGCGAAGGCCGGATGCTGACGCCGATCCCCAAGACGCTGAACCTGATCATTATTGCCAACAATCAGTGCGCGCTCGACGCGGTGTGCTGCAACATCATCGGCATCAACCCGTTCACGGTCGATCACATCCGCATGCCGCACGAGCGCGGCTTTGGTCCGCTCGACCTCGCGCAGATCCAGATCAGCGGCGACGTCACGCTCGAGCAAGCGAAGGAGCGCGCGAAGGGCTTCCAGGTTGGCCTCATCCGCGTCGAAAA
>JAYUYY010000692.1:0-10248 GCA_043752225.1 Sandaracinaceae bacterium
AGCCGGTGATGTTCTGCAAAAACAGGATGGGCGTGTCGCGCTGATTGCAGAGCTGAATGAACTGCGCACCCTTCTCCGCTGACTCCGAGAACAGCACGCCGTTGTTGGCCAGGATGCCGATCGGATAGCCGTGCAGGCGCGCGCTGCCGGTGACGAGCGTCGAGCCATAAGCAGGCTTGAACTCATGAAAGCGCGAGCCATCGACCACGCGCGCGATCACCTCGCGCACGTCGAACGGCTTGCGCACATCAAAGCTGGTGACGCCGAGCAGCTCTTCGACATCGTAGCGCGGCGGCTCGGTTGTCGTGTCTGAGCGCGACGTGAACGCCGCGTTCGGCTTCTGCCAGTGCAGCTGCGCGACGATGTCGCGGCCGATCCGGATCGCGTCGAGCTCGTCCTGCGCGAGGTAATCGGAGACGCCCGAGACTCGGCTGTGCATCTCCGCACCGCCGAGCTCTTCGTCGGTGCTGTCTTCGTGGATCGCCATCTTCACGAGCGGCGGGCCACCGAGGAACACCTTCGCGCCCTCCTTCACCATCACCACGTAGTCGGACATTCCGGGCACGTACGCGCCGCCCGCGGTCGAAGAGCCGAACACCAAGCAGATCGTCGGGATGCGCTCGGCCGAGCGACGCGTGAGCTCGCGAAAGCCGCGGCCGCCGGGCACGAAGATCTCCGATTGATGCGGCAAGTCCGCGCCGCCCGACTCCGTGAGGTTGATCAGCGGCAAGCGGTTCTGCGCGCAGATCTCCATCAAGCGCGAACCCTTTTTTGCGCTGTACGGGTTGATCGAGCCGCCCTTGATCGTCGGCTCATTGGCGGTGATCGCGCACTCGACGCCCGACACGAGGCCAATGCCGCAGATCAAGCTACCGCCGAGCGCGAAGTCCGTGCCCCAGCCGGCGAGCGCGCCGATCTCCAAAAACGGTGAGTCGCGATCGAGCAACAGCTCGATGCGCTCGCGCGCCATCAGCTTGCCGCGCGCCTTGTGCCGCGCGACGTACTTCGCGCCCCCAGCCTCGTTCACGATCGCGAGCTGCTGCTGCAAGTACTCGATGCGCCGCAAAAACGCCGCGCGATTCTCGCGATACGTTGCAGATCCCAGATCAACTTGCGTGCGAAGAATCTCCACTCAAACGACCCTTCTCTAACTTCTCGTTTGTGTCCGATTTGGATGCGAGAGCGAGCGCGCCCGCACGAAAAACCGGAGCAATACTTCCTCTATTGTGAGGATTTTTCCGAGGACGTAAGCCGCTCTCGCGTCCAAAGCGGACACAAACTCCTAGAGGCCGAGCAGTTTGGCGAGGTAGTAGGTCATCGTCTCATCCGCGCCGCCGCCGATCGAGACCAAACGGCTGTCTACGAACGCGCGACCCGCTGCGCTCTCGCGCATGTAGCCAAAGCCGCCGTGGAGCTGAATGCATTCGTCGGCGACCGTGCGCACGGTGCGGCCGCAGAACAGCTTGGCCATCGAGATCTCGATCGGCGCATCTTCGCCGGCGATGCGCTTGCGGATGCACGCATGCGTCAGCTCGCGCGCCGCGGTCAACTGCACCATGAGGTCGACCAGCTTGAATTGCGTGACCTGCATCTTCGAGAGCGGCTTTCCGAACAGCACGCGCTCTTGGCAATACTCTTTGGTCTTCTGCCAAAGCTCGAGCGAGCCCGCGACGCAGCTCACGCACGCGACCAAGCGCTCGTCCTGAAACTGCATCATCTGCTGCTGAAAGCCGCGTCCGATTTCGCCGATCGTGTTCGACACGGGCACGCGCACATTATCGAAGAACAACTGACCGGTGTCCGAGCCGAGGTTGCCGATCTTGTCGAGCAGGTCGTAGTGAAAGCCGGGTGTGTCGGTCGGCACGATGATCTGCGAGAAGCCGGCGTAGCCCGCGCCCTCATCGGTGACCGCGAGCAAGCACAGCCAATCCGCGGTCGCCGCGTTGGTGATGTAGATCTTGCTGCCGTTGATCACCCAGTCGTCGCCGTCGCGCACCGCGCGCGTCTTGATGCCCGCCACGTCCGAGCCCGCGCCCGGCTCGGTGACGGCGATCGCAGCGACCATCTCGCCTTTGATCGCCGGCACCAAGTACTTCTGCTTGAGCGCGTCGGTGCCGAACTGATGCAGCGACGGCGTCGCCATGTCGGTCTGCACGCTGATGCCCATCGTCACGCCGGCGTTGTCGCAGCGCACGATCTCTTCGAACAGCACCGCCGTGTACGACCAGTCGAGCCCGCCCCCGCCCCACTTCTCGTCGTAGCGCAGCCCGAGCATGCCGAGCGCGCCCATCTTCTTGTAGAGCGCCTTATCGAGCCGCCCGTTCTTGTCGAACTCGCGCGCGCGCGGCCGCAGCTCGGTCTCGACGAAGCGCCGCACGCTCTCGCGAAACGCGAGGTGCTCGGGAGTGTTGTAAATCTCGTTCGCCATGGCGTTCCTTTGTTCTCAACGCTTTTTCTTGGGCGGTGCGGCGAGCTTTGCGACGATCGCTTCGAGCCGATCGACTTGCGCGCGCAGCCGTTCGGTCTCGGACTCGGTGTTGCCCGCTCCCGCGGTTTCGTTCGTCCCCGGTGTCAGGCCATTCCAGATCAGCTGCGTGAGCTCGTCAGCGTAGCGCTGCACGTCGATCGTCCCGCGGCCGGCGAGCGTGCGAAAAGCGAGGTGCTCGATGCCGCCAAAGATCACGTCGCGCACGAGCGCCGCACGAATATCCGCGCGCAGCTCGCCCGCGCGGCGCGCTTCGTCGAGGATGTTGATCACCACCGACGTGCTCTTGCGGTTCAGCTCGCGCACGACCGAGCCGTAGTAATCGTCGTACGGGCGGATCTCTTGGATGATCAGCCGGCACATCTCCGGGTGACTCACGAAGGCTTGCAGCTGGCGAAAGATCACGAAGCGCAAGCGGTTGCGCGAACCGTGCACAGCCGCGAGCTCTTTGCTGGTCGCTGCTATCAGTGGCTCGTAGAACGCGCGCGTCGCTTCGAAGAGCAGCTCGCGCTTGCCGCCAAAGTGCTTGTAAAGAGCGCCTTCGACCACGCCGACCTTCGCGGCGATCTCGGCCATCGACGTGCGCTCGAAGCCCTTGCTCGAGAAGGTGTTGCGCGCGGCCTCGAGAATTTCTTTGCGCCGATCGGCACCGCGTTGGGTGCGATTGCGCTTGCCGGCTGGGCTCGGCGACAGGCGCGAGACGGGCTGCGGCGGGACGCTGCTCGCCATCAAAGCGACTCCGGATCGTGCATGTCGGGCCAGTTGCCGAAGTATTGGCCGCCATCGGCGATCAGCGACGCGCCGTTGATGTAGCGTGCGGCCGGCGAGCACAAGAACAGCGTCATCGCCGCGACCTCTTCGGCGGTGCCCAAGCGGTGCGCGGGGATGTCGCGGATCTGCGCGGCTTCCACCGCTTCAGCCGGCGCATCCGCTTTCGCATATTCCTCTTCGCGCAAGCCCTGGGTCGCGATGCTGCCGGGCGCGAGCGCGTTGATCGTCACGTTGTAGCGCGCGTAGTAGTACGCGAGCGTGCGCGTCATGTTGACGACGCCCGCGCGCGCAGCGCCGGAGTGCACGAAGAACGGCGCACCGCGATCGAACGAGTACACGTGGACCATGTTCACGATCGAGCCGCTGCGGCGCTTGGCCATGCGCTTGCCGAAGCGGCTGCACATGTTCCAGGTGCCGTTGAGGTTGAGATCGACGACCGCGCGAAAGCCGCGATCGCTGATGTCCCACGGCCGCGCGGGGAACTGCCCGCCCGCGTTGTTGATCACGAAGTCGATCTCGCCGAAGCGCGCGTAGCTCGCCTCCGCGAGCGCATCGACTTGATCGACCTCGCGAATGCTCATAGGCATCGCGAGGCAGTCGACGCCGAGCGCTTTGATCTCGCGCTCGGTCGGCTCGAGGTGCGTGGGCTTGCGGCTCGCGATCACGACGTTCGCGCCCAGCTCCGCAAACGCGAGCGCGATCGCGCGACCGATGCCGCGACCGCCGCCAGTGACGAGCGCGGTCTTGCCGCGAAACAGGTCGCGCGCGTAGATCGAGAGCGGTGATGAAGCGGGGTCGGTTGCCATTTGTGAGTCCTGCTTACCATACCGATGGCAGCTGTCATCGACAACTCGGCGCCATGAAATGCGTGTTTTTGTCGCTTTTCGCACGGATACGCTCTTGCACCGGAGCCTGACAGAGGCGATTAGTGAGGTCAGCTCACCCACTGGTTCCGCACTTAGGAGCACACGCATGGCTCAAACACGCCGCTATCGGTTCGAACGCGAGGAGCACGAGACGCTGCGTCAGCAAGCGCGGCGCTTCGCGGAGCGCGAGATCGCGCCGCACGCAGCCGAGTGGGACGACGCCGGCGAGTTCCCACGCGAGCTCTACACGCTCTACGCGCAAGCCGGCTTGCTCGGGCTCGGCTATCCGGAAGAGCTCGGCGGGCTCGGTGGCGATCAGAGCCATGCGTACGTCGCGGCCGAAGAGATCTTGATCGCGGGCAAGTCGGTCGGTGCGCTGATCGGCGTCGGCAGCCATGCGATCGCGCTACCGCCGATCCTCAAGCACGGCACCGAAGAGCAAAAGCGCCGCTTCATTCCGCCGGTGCTCGCGGGCGACAAGATCGCGGCGCTCGCGATCACCGAGCCGGGCGCCGGCAGCGATGTCGCCGGGCTGACGACGCGCGCGGTGCGCGACGGCGATTGCTACATCGTGAACGGCAGCAAGACCTTCATCACTTCGGGTTGCCGCGCCGACTTCGTGACGACCGCGGTGCGCACCGGCGGTCCGCGCCACGGCGGCATCTCCTTATTGATGATCGAGCGCGGCACGCCGGGCTTCTCGGTCTCGAAGAAGCTCAAGAAAACAGGCTGGTGGGCGAGCGACACCGCCGAGCTGTCCTTCGAGGATTGCCGCGTGCCGATCGCCAATCGCATCGGCGCGGAGAACGAAGGCTTTGTCGCGATCGCCGCGAACTTCGTCGGCGAGCGATTGATGCTGGCCGCGCAGTGCGTCGCGATCGCCGAGCTCGCTTACCGCGAGAGCGTCGCGTACGCGCAGACCCGACGCGCGTTCGACAAGACGCTCACCGGCTTTCAGGTCACGCGCCACAAGCTCGCGGAGATGGTCACCAAGATCGCAGCCGCGCGCGCGCTCACCGACGAATGCGTGAGCCGCTACCTGGCCGGCGAAGACGCGATCAGCCTCGCCGCGATGGCCAAGAATGTGGGCACGGACATGTGCTCGTGGGTCTGCAACGAGGCGGTGCAGATCCACGGCGGCATGGGCTACATGCGCGAGACCGTGGTCGAGCGCCTGAGCCGCGATGCGCGCCTCTATCCGATCGGCGGCGGCACGCGCGAGATCATGAACGAGATCATCGCCAAGGCTGAGCAGTACTAGAGCCGGCAACTGAACGTCCGAACAGGCAGTGCGCGGGGCTAGCGCAGTGACGGGCTCGGTCCTGCGCAAACCGTTGACCGCTCACTGCGCACCTGGCATGACGTTCGACAAGCAGGCGAAGCGAAAACGGCCAGTTTGCGGAGGGAGGGGCGGCAGCAATGGCTGGTTTAGGTAGGCTTCGGAGGCTCGTGGAAAGCGCGGCGTCGGGCGAGACGGTGCGGGCTTTGTCGCTCGTAAGTCCGCTGCTCTTGGCCGCGATCGGTGGATGCCAGCTCGCGCTCGATGTCGAGGGCACGCAATGCGAGAGCGACACCGACTGCCTCGGGCTGTTCGGCCGCACGTATGTCTGCACCGATGAGCGCGTATGTATCGAGGATTTGCCGGCGGCGCCCGAGGACTCGGGCACGCCTTCCGATGCCAGCAGCGAGCGTCCACCGCAGTGGCAGTGCTTGGACGAGCCGCGCCGCACGGTGATCCCGCAAGCCTCTCGCGTGGTTTCGGTGCGGCTCGCGGTGACCGACTTCGTCACTCTGACATCGCCGGACGGCCTGATCGGCAAGGCGTGCAATCCGAGCGACATACCCTGCGCGAACCCGGTGATCGCAAACGTGATGCCGGACGACGAGGGTTACTTGCTGTTCCCGGGTTTGATGCATGCCTGGCCCGGCTTCATCCATCTCTCCGCGCCCGGGTACATCGACACGCTCGTATTTACGAACCGGCCTTATACAGGCGACGAAATGCCGGAAGGCCCGACCCTGCTGACCGAGGCGTCGCTGCGCTCGATCAGCCAAGGCGGCGGCGAGGAGATCGATGACAGCAAGGGCGTCGTGCTGGTCGCGGCCTACGACTGCGATGGCAACGCTGCGCCCGGCGTTCGGATCGTGCTCGAAGAGCAGGACAACGACGAGCACCCCTTCTACTTCCAGGGCACGCTGCCGGATCGCGATCGCGAGACCACCGTGATCTCGACCCAGCTCACGCGCTCGAGGGCGCCGCTGGCGGTCGGCGGTTACTCGCACGTGAAAGAAGGCTACGCGACGATGATCGGCGTGCTCGAAGCGACCGGCGAGGAAATCGGACGCGTCACAGTGCAAGTGAGACCGCTCACGATGAGCATCGCGGAGCTCAATGCGGGATATTGAGCGCGATCCGAGCTCAGTCTCGCAGCGTCCGCGTGTCGAGTCGGACGTGCGCGCGCTCACCGATCCGCCGCGCACGCAGATCGGTCCGTATCAGCTGATCGCAAAGATCGGCGAAGGCGGCATGGGCACGGTCTGGCTGACGAAGCTGCCGGGGCCTGCTGGGTTCAACAAGCTCGCGGTCGTGAAAGAGCTGCGCACGGATCTGACGGGCTCGCCGGCGTTCGTCGAGATGTTCTTGAACGAAGCGCGCTTGGCGGCGCGGCTCACGCATCCGAACGTGGTTCACACCTACGGTGCGAACGAAGACCAAGGCCGCCTCTACATCGCGATGGAGTACCTCGATGGCCAGCCGTGGTCTTCGGTGCGCCACGTGCTCTGGTCGAACCGCTCGCTGCCGCTCGCGCTGCACTTGAAGGTGCTCGCCGACACGTTGAGCGGGCTGCACTACGCGCACGAGCTGCGCGACTACGATGGCGCCGCGCTGCAGGTCGTGCACCGCGACATGAGCCCGCAGAACGTGTTCGTGACCTATGACGGGCAGGTCAAGGTCGTCGACTTCGGCGTCGCGCGCGCGGTGACTTCGCAGCGCACCGCGGAGTCCGCGAGCCCTCCGCTGTTCGTCGGCAAGGTCGCGTACAGCGGGCCCGAGCAGCTGCGCGGCGACCCGGTCGACCGGCGCGCCGACATCTTCGCGGTCGGCGTGATGCTGTGGGAGGCGCTCGCCGGACGGCGCTTGATGGAGACCCCCGCCGGACAGGATCGCTCGGAGGCCGTGCGCAAGCGCGCGAGCGAGCCGGCGCCGCGGATCCGCGAGGTGGTCTCGAGCATGCCGCGCGTGTTGGCAGACATCTGCGATCGCGCGCTCGCGCTCGAGCCTTCGGATCGCTTCTCGACCGCGGCGGAGTTTCGCGCTGCACTCGTCGACTACTTGGACGAGACCTCGCCCGACGTCGATAGCGCTCAGCTCGGGCAGCTGGTCGCGAGTGCATTTCGCGACGAGCGCGCGCGCATCAACAGCTTGATCGAGCGCAGCCTGATGCAGCGCGTCACTTCGACGCCGGTCGTGCCGCCGCCGATCGAGAACTTGCTCGACACGCTCCGGCCACCTCCCGGCCCGGTCGAGCACACGCTGCGCGCGGACCTCTCCGAGCTGGCGTCGGTCAGCAAGCTGCATCGCGACGACGACGCGCTGTTCGAAGCGAGCCTCGAGGCTTCGCACAGCGTGGCGATTCGCACGAGCAAAGGGCCGCGCAACCGCAAGCTCGCGATCGCCGGCGGAGTCATCGTGCTGCTCTTCGGCGTGTGGCTGTGGAGTCGCGGTGCCCAGCCCAAGCCGGACAGCGTGATCGCGCGACCTTTGCCCGCGCTGCCGGCGGAGAATACGAACGCGGCTCCGACCGAGAACGCGCAACCGACGGGCGCAACTGCGGCGCGAGCGGTGAAGCCCGAGGCTGCGCGGATGCGGCTCGAGATCGCAGCGACACCGCCCCACGCGAGCATCTTCATGGACGGCCAACCGGTCGCCAATCCGTTTTCGGGTGAGCTGGCCGCGGATAACGAGCTGCACCTGATTCGCGTCACCGCGCCTGGGATGCAGACGCAAGAGCGCGTGCTCCAGCTCGACGGCGACAAGATGTTGCAGATCGTGCTCGCGCCGGTCGCGTATCGCGCCGGTGCTCGCAGGCCAGCGGCGAGCGCGCGCGCGAATGCTGCGGGCGTCACCCAAGGCGCAGCGCAGCCCAGCGGCGCGAACAAGCCGAGCGCTGCGTCACGCTCGTCCGATCCCGATTTCGACACGCGGATCACTCCCAACGCCGCGTCCCGCCCGATCTACGAGGAGGATCCGTACTGATGCGACCTTCATCGATGCGTGCTCACACGCTGATGACTCTGATGTTGAGCTTGCTGCTCCTGCTGTCAGGTCGCGTGCACGCGCAGAGCGCTGCGGACACGACGGACGCGACGGACGCCAAGAACGAGCCGGCCGCCGCGACCGAGAGCGCGCGTTCGCACTTCCGACTCGGCGTCGACTTCTATCGCGAGCGCAATTTCCGCGCGGCGCTGATCGAGTTTCAACGCGCGTACGCCGACTCACCGCACTACAAGCTGCTCTACAACCTCGGGCAAGCCTCGCTCGAGCTGCAGGAGTACGCGAGCGCGATCGACTTCTTCAGCGCGTACTTGCGCGAGGGCGGCAATGAGCTCGCGTCCGATCGGCGCGCCGAAGTCGAGGAGTCGATCCGCTACCTCGAGTCACGGATCGCGCGGCTGTCGATCGCGAGCAACCAGAGCGGCGCCGAGATCTACGTCGATGACACGCTGCTCGGGCGCACGCCTCAGAGCGAGCCGATCCGCGTGGGCGCGGGCCGCCACAAGATCGTGCTGACCAAAGAAGGCTTCGCACAGGTCGAGCGCCAGCTCGACGTCGCAGCCGGTGACGAGCGCGAGGTGCGGCTCGACTTCATCATCGCGCCGGCGGTTGAGCGCCGCGAGCCGATGAGCCCCACGATGGCGCTTTCACCGATCGATCGCGACGAGGACTCCTCGAGCGTGCCGATCATCATCGCCGGCATCGCGACCGGCGTGCTTGCAGCCGGCGCGGTCACGATGACTATCGTCACGGGCATCGCGCAGCAGGACTATCAAGAGCAGCTGCTGGTCGAGACGACGCGCACCAAGCTAGACACGCTGCGCGATGACGCCGAAACCAAGGCGCTCGTCACCGATATCGTGTGGGGCGCGACGCTCGCCTCCGCGGTCGTGACCACCGTATTGATTCTCACCAGCGACAACGAGCGCGCCGCGAGCGCGGCGAGCGCAGGCCACACGCGACGGATCAACTTGAGCGTGGGTCTATCGGGCTTTGAAGTGACGAGTCGGTTCTGAAAGGGCGGATCAGAATGGGGATGACTAGGACCACGCGATCGGGATGGTTGTGTCTGCTGATCGGGCTCGTCGCGAGCACGGCGAGCTGCACCGCAGAGCAAAAGGTCAGATGCGGCGCCGGCACCGAGCTGGTCGCGGGCAAGTGCGAGCCGATGGCGCTCGATGGCGCCGCGCCCGACGGGGACTCGGGAGCGCCTGAGTCCGACGCAGGTCCCGCTCGCGAGTGCGGTGAAGGCACATTCTCGGTCGACGGCAGCTGCCTCGGCAAACGCCCCATCGGCGCGCCCTGCGACGACGGCCTGCAATGCAGCTCGGGCACATGCCTGGGCGAGGACCGCGGCGCGAGCAATGGCTACTGCACGATCACC
Source organism: Sandaracinaceae bacterium (assembly GCA_043752225.1). Lineage (GTDB taxonomy): Bacteria > Myxococcota_A > Polyangia > Polyangiales > JAFGIB01 > JAYUYY01. The sequence goes on from JAYUYY010000692.1 coordinate 9,783, forward strand.
GCGTGCAGCGAGAACCGCCCGTGCCCTGCGGGCTCGCGTTGTTACTTCTCGAGCACCGAGGAGGCGTTCCTGTGCCTCACGTACTGCGACGACGATGAGGACTGCCGCGACGATTACGCCTGCCAACCGCTCTACACGAGCGACGCGCAGGTGTGCGCGCCGAGCTGCGCGAACACGGGCGCGTGTCCGAGCGGCACGTTGTGCGACGAGAACAGCGGCAAGTGCCTCTTGCACCAGTGCGTGCTCGGTGCGGCCGACGCGTGCGGCAGCGGAAGCAGTGAAGACGATGCGGGCGTGTCCGTAGATGCAGGCGCCGCCGAGGGCGAGCTCGTCTGCTACGCGGATCGCCTTGGCTTGAGCGTCACCGGAGCGGTGTGCTTGCCCGCGTGCGATCCGCTGAGCCCCGAAGAGGTCTGCGCGAGCAACGAGGTCTGCCAACCGTTGCCCGAGGATCCCATGCACAGCG